>NZ_JAQKGN010000006.1:0-255906 GCF_027956555.1 Agrobacterium sp. ST15.16.055 | reverse complement strand
AAGACCGGCAACACGATCATGGATAAATGAGAAGTCGATCACCGCGTCGATCTTGCGAAGCAGGTGATCTTTCGGGACCAGGCTATCGAGCGTCACCATCTCGAGAGCGGTCTGTTCAGGAGCAGGTCTCTTCAACATGTCCCAATGAATCATAAACCCCCAGCTCACGCCAGGGGTTTGTCAGCAGTCTGAGGCGGCGAAGGCCGCCTCTTTTTATGCGCGGTTTCAAAAGCCCGGATTGCTATTGCCGAGGCTCGAACTGATAGGTTTTTTTCAGGGTAATATCCCGAACGCTGCCAATGCCCAGAAACGGCGTATTGTCGGCATCAAAAATCGCCCTGCCCTTCGCCACGATCCATCGGTTCGATCCGTCCGGCAGATTGACCTTATAACGCTGGTCAAAAAAAACACCTGTCGTAATGCTCTCAAAAATGGCCTGTGCCACCTGATCGCGCATTTCGACATCTATTCTTTCGAGTATAGCCTCGATCGTCACCCCGCGTGACGCAACCGGTTCCGAAAAGCCATGACACTCCGCGGTGACGGCATCCATGATCAGCCTGTTGTCGGAAATACTCCACATGTAATAGCCAAGCGCATTGTCTGAATCCGTTTTGTCCCCCAGCACGAACCCCCCCGGACATTTTTCCTGACGAAAGCTAACATCAGACCTCTGATATTCCACCCCTCGTTTTTTAGGGTGAGGCCGATGTCCACCGGAGCGTGCATTGATATCCACCGAAATTTCACGCCGGTCAGATCGGAGTACGGTCTCAAAGGAGCGATAAATTCCTGGGGGACATCGCAAAGCCGCCAACCTCGTCCTACATAACTGTGCGACGAAATTTCATAGGAGGCTAATATGCTGCGAACCGCTCTCACTTTCGGAGTGCTGACGGCAACTGCCGCTCTTGCCGGGTGCCAGACGTGGGAAAGCCCATATCGAGGGTCTCAATGGCGCATGGACCAAGTGATGGACGGTGACCCGTATCGCGTCGGAGATGGCAACCATCAGGGAAATGGTACCGCCTCAAATATCATTCGACGCTAGGTCGCGACGAGCATGCTGAAGTAGCGGCAGGTCGAGAATTCTCCGAACCAAATTATAAAGCCCGGGTAGTGACGAAAATCACATCGAAGCCGCCCGAGCTCTGTTCCAACGAAACCGCGAGCAGAAAACAGAAAGCTATCTAAACGACTGGCTAAAAAAGAAAAAACCCGCCGAAGCGGGTTTCTTTGGTGCGGTCGAGAAGACTCGAACTTCCACGGGTTGCCCCACAGCGACCTCAACGCTGCGCGTCTACCAATTCCGCCACGACCGCATCGTGGTAGGCGTCGACTTGCGCCGACGGGGGTGCATGTAGCAAAAGGATTTTCGGTGCACAAGAGCGTCGTGACAGTTTTTTGAAATTAAAAATCGCACCGCACCATCCTATATGCAGGAAGCCCGGAAATGCTGGGGTTGCGGCCGTCTCGCCATTTTGCGAGAAGGCTGTGGAAAGGACTTTTTCATGCTCACACGCACCGATATAGAGACAAACATGCTGCCCGCTCCCGGTTCGCCGCCCGTTCGCTGGCGAATCTCGGAAGGCCTCGTGCCCTATGAGCAGGCGATTGAGGAAATGGAGCGTGAAGTCGCCGCCATCGCCAGCGGCGAGGCCGATGAACTCGTCTGGCTTCTGGAACATCCGCCGCTCTACACCGCCGGCACCAGCGCCGATGCCGCCGACCTTATAGAGCCGGAGCGTTTCCCCGTCTTCGCCACCGGTCGCGGCGGTGAATATACCTATCACGGGCCAGGCCAGCGGGTTGTCTACGTGATGCTCGATCTGAAACGGCGGCGGCAGGATGTCCGCGCCTATGTGGCGGCGCTGGAGGATGTCATCATCCGCACGCTCGACAAGATGAATGTCCGTGGCGAGCGGCGCGAGGACCGCGTCGGCGTCTGGGTCAGGCGGCCGGAGAAACCACTGCTTCCCGATGGCGGCATGGCCGAGGACAAGATCGCGGCGCTTGGCATCAGGCTGCGCAAATGGGTGAGCTTCCACGGGCTCTCGATTAATGTCGATCCCGACCTCTCGCATTTTTCCGGCATCGTTCCCTGTGGCATCAGCGCCTATGGCGTCACCAGCCTTGTCGATCTTGGATTGCCGGTTATGATCGGAGACGTCGACGTTCTGCTGCGCGAGGCCTTTGAGGAGGTGTTTGGCGAAGCAGCGCCCGACGCCGGCGCAAGCGGCTGATCCCACCGCAACCTTTGCCGCAGGCCGGTGTTTCCAGCATCGATCACCACAAGAGGAGGAACGATTATGTTCACAACATCCGCTTATGCCTGCGATGACGGTTCTTCGCCGATGAAGCTTGCGACCATCAAGCGTCGCGATCCCGGCCCGCGCGACGTCGAAATCGAGATCGAATTCTGTGGCGTCTGCCACTCCGATATCCACACGGCCCGCAGCGAATGGGCGGGCTCCCTCTACCCTTGCGTTCCCGGCCACGAAATCATCGGCCGCGTCGGCCGTGTCGGCTCGCAGGTCACCCGGTTCAAGGCAGGCGACCGCGTCGGCGTCGGCTGTATTGTCGATAGCTGCCGGGAATGCGCAAGCTGCGCCGAGGGTCTGGAACAATATTGCGAAAACGGCATGACCGGCACCTATAATTCCCCCGACAAGGCGATGGGCGGCGGCGCGCATACGCTTGGCGGCTATTCCGCCCATGTGGTCGTCGATGACCGTTACGTCCTCAACATTCCCGAAGGCCTCGATCCGGCGGCAGCAGCACCCCTGCTCTGCGCGGGTATCACCACCTATTCGCCGCTACGTCACTGGAACGCCGGACCCGGCAAGCATGTCGGCGTCGTCGGTCTTGGCGGTCTCGGCCATATGGCCGTCAAGCTCGCCAATGCCATGGGCGCAAAGGTGGTGATGATCACCACCTCGCCCGCCAAAGCGGAGGATGCGAAAAAGCTCGGCGCCCACGAGGTGATCGTCTCACGCGACGCCGAGCAGATGAAGAAGGCCGCTTCGAGCCTCGATCTCATCATCGATGCCGTGGCCGCCGACCATGACATCAACGCCTATCTGGCGCTGCTGAAACGTGACGGCGCGCTGGTCCAGGTGGGCGCGCCGGAAAAGCCGCTCTCGGTGATGGCCTTCAGCCTCATTCCCGGCCGCAAGACCTTTGCCGGCTCGATGATCGGCGGCATTCCCGAGACGCAGGAAATGCTCGATTTTTGCGCCGAAAAAGGCATCGCCGCCGAAATCGAGATGATCGATATCGATCAGATCAACGACGCTTATGAACGCATGATAAAAAGCGATGTGCGTTATCGCTTCGTCATTGATATGAAGAGCCTGCCGCGCCAGAAGGCCGCCTGACCCTGAAAGGGGGCGACCTTGCGGGCGCCCCTTTCCCGTTGGACCTTTCGGTCGAAAGCGCAGCCTGCCCCATGACTTCCCGATCCATGACCAGCCAGACCGGTTTCAACGATATCGCCAGGGGCATGACCCTCATGGCGGGTTGCATGCTGGTGCTGCCGGTCATGGATGCGATTGCCAAATACATGGCGGTAAGCGGTGGCATGTCGCCAGCGCAGGTGACCTTCTATCGCTTCTTTTTCCAGCTGCTCTGCACCCTGCCGCTGCTGATCGTGGTGTCGCCCAGGGCGCTGTTCAGCGCCAAGCGGCCATGGATGAACTGCCTGCGTGGCGTCCTGCATGCCTCGGCCAGCCTGATGTTCTTCGCCGCCGTCAAATACATGCCGCTCGCCGATGTCTTCGCAATCTATTTCGTCGAGCCCTTCATGCTGACCATGATGTCGGCCCTCTTCCTCGGCGACAAAGTGGGCTGGAAGCGCTGGACCGCGATTGCGGTGGGCTTCGGCGGCGCGCTGATCGTCATCCAGCCCAGCTTCGAAATCTTCGGCTGGACGTCGCTTCTGCCGGTTGCCTGCGCCTTTCTTTATACGCTTTACCTGTTTTTGAACCGCGCCATCGGCGATGCCGACAGCCCGTTGGTCATGCAGACCATGTCCGGCATCGCGGGGACCGTATTCATGGGTGCCGCACTCTTCGCCGGTGATGCGCTAGGCGACAAGGATTTCGCCGTCTCGCTTCCGCAATCCGGCTTCGCCCTTGCCCTTCTCGTATTATTGGGATCGATATCCGGCTACATGCACCTGTTGATCGTCAGGGCCTTCCGGCTGGCGCCGCTTTCTCTGCTGGCGCCGTTCCAGTATTTCGAGATCATCTCGGCGACGATCCTCGGTTATGCGCTGTTTTCAGATTTTCCGACGCCGTCGAAATGGCTTGGCATCGTCATTATCGTCGCATCCGGCCTGTTCATCATCTGGCGCGAGCGCCAGAAAGACGGCGCAAACCCGCCGCTTGACGGACAATGACAGCCGGCACAGTTATTTCTCAATTCTTCGAGGGCAGCGGCCCTTCGTCGTGGTGATCTTGCGCCTCCACGAGACTGCCAAGCAGCCAGAGGGAAACCTCGGCCGCCTCTCCGGCCGACTTGAACCGGTATGAGCCGCTATATTTCGGCATGTCGAAGAAGGTGACGACGAAACCGTCACCGCTCTCAAGACTTTCGACCCGGATGCGCTCGGGATCGATCATCACGCACACATAATGCGATCCCATATTGCGCATGAAGCCGGCCTTGTTGTCGTGCAGCCGCACGAAGGCACCACCACCATCCGCCGTCATATGCAGGCTTCTGATCGCCTCATTGGGAAAGGCGCGGGCGAAATCCATGATCGCCTGCCCCACATCATGACTGTTATCCTCATCCGTCGCCCGCGACATGCGCCAGGCGTAAACGGCAAAGACTGAAAGCAGCACGAAAACGATAATCCAGATCGCAATATTCATCCGGGGCGCTCCCTCAGTATAACAACATCAAGATTCGCGAATCGAAACGATGCGAACCGATTCAGGTTCATATAGACCGAGGCTTGTGTGAAGTGTGGCTTAGCGGGATCGACCTCGATTCGCAGCCTGGCTCAGTCAGCGCCATTAGAAACGCTTGAGGAAGGAAGCCTTTGCCAGCAGCCATTGCCGGCGAAGCTGCGACAGTTGCAGGTCGCCGTCAAATACGCCGCTCCCTGCCTTTCTCGCGGCAGCGATGACCGGACCGGACAGGGCGACGGGAAGATAGGCGGCAAAGACATTTTTCGAAATCTTCGCACGCCTCGCCTTCTCGATATGATCCAGCGCATGGGCCGCGAAAATTTCGATGGCGATACCGATGCGCTGCCTGTCCTGCCCTTCGAGAAATGTTTCGCGGTCTAGCCCGGCCGCAGCCAGCATATCGGCGGGAATATAGACCTGCCCGCGACGCCGGTGCAGCGGCATGAGCAGCAACATGCCGGCCATGGCCTGTGCCACGCCCGCGTGCCCTGCCGCCTCCGCGCTGGATGCGGCGTCTTCAGTGGAAAGCACGAGACTTGCAAGCTGGATCAATGCGGATGCGGTCTCTCCGGCATAGCCTTCCAGCGCATTGCGATCCTCGAACAGGTCGTCATAGAGATCGAAGATACGCGCCTCGATCATATTAGCCAGAACCGGACGCGGCAGGCGATAGTGCTCGATCGTCGTCAAAAGCGCTGCAGCCACCGGGTGGGATTGGCTGTCGCCGTGTGGATTGCCGTCGAGAAGATCGCGCCACCATTGCATGCGCACCTCGCCGGGCAGTGCTTCGCGCACGGAATCGCGGATGCGGGCGATTTCGGCGTTGAAGGCGTATAATGCGGCAAGGGCATTGCGCCTGTCTGCGGGCGACAGAAGAGACGCGAGATAGCGATCGCGATCGGTATCGCGCAGCGTCGCGAGGCAGACGTCGAGATTTTCTGTGGGTGCCATGGTTCCCCGCGCGAAACGTCCTGTCAGCCTTCGACGGCAATCAGCGCCGCAGCCACAGCGCGCGATTCCGACAGCATGATATTATAGGTGCGCACGGCGGCGCCCGTGCTCATCGGATCGACCGAAATGCCCGCCTCCTTGAAGGCGGCGCGCAATTCCTTCGGCAGAACCCGCATGCCATCACCCGTTCCGATCAACAGCACTTCGATATCCTGCGCTTCCGCAAGAAGCTTTTCGAAATGTCCGACAGTCAATTCTTTCGTATCAATGGGCTCCCACCCATAGATACCCGAAGGCAGGAGCAGCAGCGAACCACGATGCGACATATCGGCGAAGCGGAACCCGCCGTTGCCATAGGCATCGATGGGCGCCCGGCCGGGAAAATGGGCCGGGCGTATTTCGATCCCGCCAGCCATCAGACGGCAGGCTTGCCGCCGATGGCGTTACCGGACTTGTCGTCCTTCTCGTCTTCCGCATCCTTGCTTTCGGGGCGCAGCTTGAACGCAATCAGCACCGGAGCTGCGATATAGACCGAGGAGAACACCCCGATACCGACGCCGAACAGCATGGCGAAGGTGAATGAGCGGATGACCTCGCCGCCGAAGAGGTAGAGCGCGAGCAGCGCCAGCAGCACGGTCAGACCGGTAAGGATGGTACGCGACAGCGTCTGGTTTAGCGACGCGTCGATAATCATCGGCAACGGCATCTTCTTATAGCGCCTGAGGTTTTCGCGGATGCGGTCATAGATGACGACGGTGTCGTTCAACGAATAACCGATGATCGTCAAAATCGCCGCGATACTGGTCAGGTTGAACTCTATTCCGAGGAACACGAACAAGCCTATCGTGAAGACCACGTCGTGCACCATGGAGATGACCGCACCGAGCGCGAACTGCCACTCGAAACGAACCCAGATATAGACCATGATCGCCGCCATGGCGAGCACTACGCCGATCGTGGAGGACGTGGTCAGGTCGCCGGAAACGGCAGGGCCGACAACCTCTACACGGCGGAAGTCATATTTGTCCTCAAGCTCACCGCGCACCATGGTGATGGCGGACTGTTCGGCATTTTCCCCGCCGTCCTGCGCCTGGATGCGGATGAGAACATCTTGCGGCGTACCGAAATTCTGCGCCTGGATTTCACCGAGGTTCAGCTGGTTCAGACGATCGCGAATATCGGCAATATCGGCATCGCCCTGCTTGGCGCGCACTTCGATGACCGAGCCGCCCTGGAAATCGATACCGAGGTTGAGCCCCTTGGCGACGAAGCCGCCGACACAGGCGAGCATCACAGCGCCGGTGATCATGAAGACCACGCGACGGTAGCGCATGAAGGGGATATCGCGGCCGTCGAACATGGCGGTGCGGACACCCTTCGGCAAGTGTTTCGGACGGCTGCGGCGAACCCAGTAGCCGAACATCCACGCCGTCAGCGTATAGGCCGTGAACACGGTTGTGATGATACCGACGGCCAGCGTGACCGCGAAGCCCTTGACCGGACCGGTACCCATGTAGAACAACACGCTAGCCACGATCAGCGTCGTCAGGTTGGCGTCGACAATGGTCGCAAAGGCGCGGGTGAAGCCGTTATCCAGCGCCTGAATCAGCGGTTTGCCGCTTTTCACTTCCTCGCGTATACGCTCATAGATCAGAACGTTGGAATCCACCGCCATGCCGATGGTTAGAACGATACCGGCAATACCCGGTAGCGTCAGCGTCGATCCGATCACACTCAGCACCGCAATCAGCATCACGACGTTGACGATAAGGGCGATATTCGCCAGCAGGCCGAAGAAGCCGTAGAAGACGAACATGAAGATGAGGACGCCAACCGCGCCGATGGCGCTGGCCGTCAGGCCGGCGGTGATGGAGTCGCTACCGAGGCTCGGACCAACGGTGCGCTCTTCAACGACGGTCAGCGTGGCCGGAAGAGCACCCGCACGCAACAGGACTGCAAGGTCGTTGGCACCCTGAACCGAGAAGTTGCCGGAAATCTGTCCCGAACCGCCGATGATCGGCTCGCGGATGACAGGCGCGGAGATGACCTGATTATCGAGCACGATGGCGAAGGGCTTGCCGACATTCTGCTGCGTCGCCTGCGCAAAGCGCTGCGCACCGCGGCTGTCGAAACGGAAGGTAACGACCGGCTCGTTGGTCTGCTGGTTGAAGCTTGCCTGCGCGTCGACGAGATTGTCGCCGGAAACAAGCGCACGGCGTTCCACCAGATAGGGAACCGGGGGATCGTCCTGCGAATAGAGAACCTCGGAGGTCGCGGGCGGACGACCATTCATCGCTTCCTGTACCGGCATCGTCGTGTCGACCATGCGGAAGGACAGCTTTGCCGTCTGGTTCAAAAGCGATTTCAGGCGCTGCGGATCCTGAAGGCCGGGCACCTGCACGATGATGCGGTCCGAACCCTGACGCTGGATGAGAGGCTCGGTGGTACCGACTTCGTCAACGCGGCGACGCACGACCTCGATGGACTGCGACACGGCGGACGACAGACGGTAGTCGATGCCTTCATCCGTCAGGTTGAGCCTGAGCAGATTGTCGCCGCCGTCATTCATCGTCACTTCGGTGATGGAGCCGCCAACCAGCGTGCCGGCGGACACCGGCTGCGTCAGTTCACGAAGTGCATTCTTTGCTGCTTCCACCTGAGCGGGGTCGCTGATGCGGACCTGGATCTGCTGCCCGTTGCCGGTAAGCCCCGAATAGCGGATGTTGGCGTCGCGAAGCTGCGTACGCACATCGCCCACGATCGTCTCAAGCCGTTCCTTGACGATGTCGGAACGCTCGATCTTGAGCATGATGTGCGAACCGCCCTGAAGGTCGAGACCGAGCGTTACCTTGTTGTCCTTGTACCAGGCAGGCATGCCTTCCAGTTGCTTGTCCGTAAACAGGTTGGGAGAGGCGATGACGACGCTTGCCAGCACAAGCAGCCAGATGAAGACTGTTTTCCAACGGGAAAAATGAAGCATTTCGATCTCGGTCAGGGTTGGGGTCGCGCTACGCGCAACCCGTCAAAATTCGCAATCGGGCATTCGATAATCCGGCAGGATCAGGAAGCGGCTTCCGTCTTGACCACTTCGCCCTTCACACGCACTTCGGCAATGTAGGCGCGGGCGGCACGGATTTTCACGCCTTCAGCGATTTCGACTTCGAGCTCATTGTCATCGATGACCTTGGTCACCTTGCCGACGATGCCTCCGCCGAGAACGACCTGATCGCCGCGGCGAATATTGGTCAGCGTTTCCTGGCGCTTCTTCATCTGCGCACGCTGCGGGCGAATAAGGAAAAAGTACCAGACCACCATGAGCGGCGCAAACAGGAAAAGCATTTCAAGGCCGGAACCGAAGGCCGATGCGCCGCCTGCTGCGTCCTGGGCAAAAGCTTGACTAATGAACATATAAAACTCCTCAGAATTACGGCACGACCTTGGATGCCGCCCCAGCTTTCAAGCCGCCGGAATATAGTGGGGAACGCCGGGATTGCAACAGATGCAGGGCCCACGCCGTACCGATTCCGGACCTCTTAACCTTTATGGGCCTGAAACGCCATGCTAGGCCGGGCGCAAAACAGAGTTTTGAACACCAGACAAGCGGAAGAAACACCATGATTCGAGAAGAAACGGCCTCCCTGCTTCTTTCAGAACTGCGCCGGCTCACCATCGCCGTGGAACGTCTGGCCGGGCCGGCGCCCGCCGTAAACGACTGGAATGCGGCCGATTGTTTCGTCTGGGTCCCGGTCAACTCCTTCATCCAGCCGGTTCCCCGCCCCAACCGCATCGCCCTGAAACTCATTCGCGGCGTCGACCATGTTCGCGACATTCTTCACGAAAACACGCTGCGTTTCGCGGAAGGTTTTGCCGCCAATAACGTGCTCTTATGGGGCGCACGCGGCATGGGTAAATCCTCGCTGGTCAAGGCCGTTCACGAAGATGTGCGCACGGCGAGCGGCGTTTCGCTCAAACTGGTGGAAGTGCACCGCGAGGACATCCACACCCTGCCCGCTTTGCTCGACATCCTGAAGACGTCAGGTCATCGCGTCATCGTCTTCTGCGATGATCTTTCCTTCGACCATGATGATACGGCCTACAAGTCGTTGAAGGCGGCGCTGGATGGCGGTATTGAAGGACGGCCCGACAATGTCCTCTTTTATGCGACCTCCAACCGTCGTCACCTCCTGCCGCGCCACATGATGGAGAACGAGCAGTCCACAGCCATCAATCCCTCGGAAGCGGTGGAAGAAAAGGTGTCGCTTTCGGACCGTTTCGGCCTGTGGCTCGGCTTCCATAAATGCGGCCAGGAAGACTATCTGACGATGATCGACAGCTATGCGACGCATTTCGATCTTGGACTGGACCGCGAGACCCTGCATCACGAGGCGCTGGAATGGGCGACGACCCGTGGTGGCCGCTCCGGCCGTGTCGCCTGGCAATATATTCAGGACGCCGCCGGCCGCCTCAGAAAGCCACTCGAAAGATAACGCGCCCTGACATCGGGCGAAACACGGTGTCGTTACGACCACACCGCGTGTCGTATTCCCGAACGCCACATCTCCCCTCCCGTGGTTTGCTACACCCACCCAGTCATCCTGCCGCAGAGGAGCGGACAGGTACGGTGTTCGAACCATGGAGGAGATGGATATGAGCAGGAATAGAGGCGTCGTTTACATGCGGCCGGGTCAGGTCGAAGTCCGTGACATCGACGACCCCAAGCTTGAAGCGCCGGATGGCCGCCGCATCGAGCACGGCGTCATTCTCAAGGTGATTTCCACGAATATCTGCGGCTCCGACCAGCATATGGTGCGCGGTCGCACCACCGCGATGCCGGGCCTCGTTCTTGGCCATGAAATCACCGGCGAAGTCATCGAAAAAGGCATCGACGTCGAGATGCTGCAGGTCGGCGACATCGTCTCCGTGCCGTTCAACGTCGCCTGCGGCCGTTGCCGCTGCTGCAAGTCGCAGGATACCGGCGTCTGCCTGACCGTGAACCCTGCCCGCGCCGGCGGCGCCTACGGTTATGTCGATATGGGCGGCTGGATCGGCGGACAGGCCCGTTACGTCACCATCCCCTATGCCGACTTCAACCTGCTGAAGTTCCCGGACCGCGACAAGGCGATGTCGAAGATCCGCGACCTCACCATGCTGTCTGACATTCTGCCGACCGGCTTCCATGGCGCGGTCAAGGCGGGCGTCGGCGTCGGCTCCACGGTTTATGTCGCAGGTGCCGGCCCGGTCGGCCTTGCTGCCGCCGCCTCCGCCCGCATTCTGGGTGCGGCCGTTGTCATGGTCGGCGATTTCAACAAGGATCGTCTCGCCCACGCGGCAAAAGTCGGTTTTGAACCCGTCGATCTTTCCAAGGGCGACCGGCTGGGCGACATGATTGCAGAAATCGTCGGCACCAACGAGGTGGACAGCGCCATCGACGCCGTTGGCTTCGAAGCCCGCGGCCATTCCGGCGGTGAACAGCCAGCCATCGTTCTCAACCAGATGATGGAAATCACCCGCGCCGCCGGCTCCATCGGCATTCCCGGGCTTTACGTCACCGAAGACCCCGGCGCGGTTGACAACGCTGCAAAACAGGGCGCCCTGTCGCTGCGCTTCGGCCTCGGCTGGGCAAAGGCGCAATCCTTCCACACCGGCCAGACCCCGGTGCTGAAATATAACCGGCAGCTCATGCAGGCCATCCTGCACGACCGCCTGCCGATTGCCGATATCGTCAACGCCAAGATCATTGCGCTCGACGATGCCGTGCAGGGATATGAAAGCTTCGATCAGGGCGCGGCCACCAAGTTCGTGCTTGATCCGCATGGCGATCTGCTGAAGGCAGCCTGATATAGCCGACAATTGTTCCATGGAATGAAAGCGCCCGCGGCAATCTCGCTGCGGGCGTTTTTTATCTCCATGTCTCCGACTGGAGATATTTTGCTTCGTTTGTGGCAAGCGCTTCGAGCGCGGCAATGGCGTCCGCCGAGAGGTAAGGCCTGAACAGGCTGGAGACCTGCCGCAAGCCCCACTCCAGTTGCTGTGGTCCAAATTCGCTGACACCGTCCTGAAGAGTGAGATAGGCCGCCCAATAGGTCGAGACGATCCACAGATTGGTCAAAACCGCATCGCGCTCATTTTCGGGAATAATCACCAGCCCGGCTTTCTGCATGCGACCGACGATGTCTCCAACGGCAAGCCGCATCTCAGCACTTATCGTCCTCACCGGCTCCACCAGTCCCGGCGCAAGCGCAAGCAGACCGACGAGATCGCGAAACAGAAAGCGGTAGTTCCACACCAGCGAGAACCATTGCCGCAGGAAACCGGCATAGGTTTCCGCCGCGCCCTCATCCGCTCCATCGACAGTTGCGACCAATGCCACCGCATCGGCCTCGAAGCGAGCAAACAGCCCAAGAACCAGCGATTCCTTTGTACGGAAATGGTAATAGAGATTACCCTCGTTGATCTTCACCGCATCGGCAATCTCCGCCGTCGTTACACGGTCTGGCCCCCGCCCGTTGAAGAGGTCGAGAGCGGTATCCAGAATCCTGTCGCGCGTGGAGGATCGAGCACGCGCCGGTCGTTTCGCATCATTGCTCATTATCGAAATCGCATCCCGCTATTGAAAATTAAGGTGATCACCTTAAATTATTCAAAATAAGGTACACACCTTAACAGCAAGTTGCCATTGTTCAACGGGCATAAAGGACCAGCAGATGACCGAAACCGGCCTTCGCACCCCGTCCACCGATACGACCGGACCGCAATCCGTATCGAAACTCGCCACGGCGCGTCTCGCTCTTTCCCTTATCCGCAATCCGTTGAAGGCATTGCCGCCGGAGATTTTCAGCGAACCCGCGGTCTTTAACCGCCTCGGCGGCATCATGCGGGTTCATCTGGCCGATCCCGTGCTCATCCACGAGGCTCTGGTGAAGAATGCCGCTCTGCTCGGCAAGGGTGAAGATGTCCGCCGGGCACTCGGCCCCGCGCTTGGCCAAGGCCTTCTGACGGCCGACGGCGATCACTGGAGGTGGCAAAGGCAATCCGTCGCCGCCGCCTTCCGCCATGAAAAGCTGCTGGAATTGCTGCCCGTCATGATCGAAACGGCCCGCCGCGCGCAAACACGCTGGCACTCGTCCTCCACCGCCGACATCGATATCGGCCATGAAATGATGCGGACCACCTTCGACATCATCGTCGAAACCATGATGTCAGGCGGATATGGCATCGATATCGCCCGCGTGGAGCAAAGCATCACCGATTACCTGAAACCGACCGGCTGGACCTTCGCACTTGCCATGCTGGGCGCACCGGAATGGCTGCCGCATCCCGGCCGGCGCAAAGCGCGCGCCGCGGTCGATTACCTGCGCACCAGCCTTGCAACGGTGATCACCGGCCGGCGGCAGAATCCCACCGACAGGGCCGATCTCGTCTCCATGCTGCTTCAAGCCAGGGACCCGGAAACAGGCCGGACAATGAACGACACTGATATCATCGACAATCTGCTGACCTTCATAACCGCCGGCCATGAAACGACTGCCCTCGGCCTTGCCTGGACATTTCACCTTCTGTCGCAGAACCGGGAAATGGAAAGAAAAATTGTCGAGGAAATCGAGGCCGTCACCGCCGGCAAGCCGGTTGGAGCCGAACATATCACCAATCTCACCTATATCAGACAGGTGTTTTCGGAGGCCATGCGGCTTTACCCGCCTGCCCCCGTCATCACGCGCACCGCGCTTCAAGACTTCAGGCTCGGCGACCATGACATTCCGGCAGGAGCCGTGTTGTACGTGCCGATTTATGCCGTACACCGGCACACGGCCCTTTGGGACGAACCCGAACGCTTCGATCCGTCACGTTTTGAACCCGAGAAGGTGAAGGCGCGCCACCGATACGCCTATATGCCGTTTGGCGCCGGGCCGCGTGTCTGCATCGGCAATGCGTTCGCGATGATGGAGGCCGTGGCGATCCTTGCCGTCATCCTTCAGACGAACCATCTCGAAAACAAAACCACTGCGTCGGCGGAACCGCTGATGCGGGTGACATTGAGGCCGCAGGAGCGGCTGATGATGCAGATCACAGATCGTCAAAACAAATCGCCCGCGGTGTAACCACCACGGGCGACTGTTTCATTGAATGCGAAACTCATCCGTCACCGGATGGTGACGATCACAGATCGACGTCGAGGATCGCCATGGAGAAGTTGTAGGAACGGTCGCCGTCTTCGTCATCGATGTAGACGACGCCGAGAAACTCTTCGCCAAGATACACTTCGGCGGAATCGTCCTTGCGCGGACGCGCCTTCACAATCATCTTTTCATTGAAAGTGCGCTTGAAATAGGCGTCGAGTTTTTTGATTTCGTCGGCTTTCACCACTATTCTCCTGTGCGGTTCACGTTGGCCCGCTTTTGGCATGGGATAAAGGCCAAAGTAAAGTGAAAGCGGCACGTCATCCGCGTCTTCCACACGCACAACCGTGAAAATGCCGGCCCATCAGAGCGCGACAGGGCCGGTCAGATATCGGCCCCGATAAGCTGGTCCATCAGTCGCGAGGGTTCCGAACACCCTGCTTCCCCCACCACGCGCGCCGGCACGCCGGCAACCGTCGTCTTCGGCGGAACCGGCTTCAGCACCACCGAACCGGCGGCAATGCGCGAGCAGCTGCCGATCTCGATATTGCCGAGGATTTTCGCCCCCGCACCGATCATCACGCCATTGGCGATCTTCGGGTGGCGGTCCGCCCCTTCCTTGCCCGTGCCGCCAAGCGTCACGCCATGCAGGATGGAAACATTGTCGCCGATGACGGCCGTCTCGCCGACCACCAGCCCGGTGGCATGGTCGAGGAAAATGCCCTTGCCGATGCGCGCCGCCGGATTGATATCGGTCTGGAAGATACTCGATGAGCGGCTCTGCAGATAAAGCGCCAAATCCCTGCGGCCCTTCTGCAGCAGCCAATGGGCGAGCCTGTGGGTCTGGATGGCCTGGAACCCCTTGAAATAGAGGAGCGGCTCCATGAAGCGCGTGCAGGCGGGGTCGCGGTCGTAAACGGCCTGAATGTCGACGCGCAGCACGCTTCCCCATTCCGGCCAGTCATCCAGCATGTCCTGGAAGGTCTGGCGCAGCAGCACGGCCTGCATGTCGGGATGATCGAGGAGTTCGCAGATGCGGTAGATCACACATTCTTCGAGAGACCGGTGGTTGAGGATGGTCGAATAAAGAAAGGCCGACAGCAGCGGATCCTGTGCCGCAGCACTTCGAGCTTCATTGAGCAGGCTGCCCCAGATGGGATCGACGATCGCCAGCTGTTCCGGCTGACGGGCCTCGGTACGTGCGACCATGAATGGTCTCCTCGTTTGCAGTGGTCGTTCTTTATACAGAAAAAGACGTGCATTAGAAATGGGATTCGAATGACGACTTTAAAGGCGGCAAGGCTTCAGTTTTTCTTCATGCAGCATGAAAAAACGTTTCTTGCCGCGCCCGCTCAAAGCGAGCGGTAAAATTCCAGCACCGCCGCCTTGAACACCCGGTCGCCGACGGCCAGCATGTGGTCGCGGCCGGGAATGTCGATCGCCCGCGCATGCGGCATGATCGCGGCAAGCTCCGTACCGGAACCGGCAATATCGTCCTTCGTTCCAACCGCGATCAGCGTTGGCGCATCGATCTTTGCCGCCTGTTCGCGGGTGACGAGAACCCGGGACGTCTCGATACAGGCGGCAAGCGCAAGCCGGTCGCTTTTCGTCTGGTCAGCAAAAGCTCGGAACATGCGGCCGCGCTCATGGGTGACGACATCGAGCGAAGGTGCGAGAAGCGCCTCGGCAATCGGATCCCAGTCGCCCACACCTTCCACCATGCCGATGCCGAGCCCGCCGAAGACCAGCGACCGCACGCGCTCCGGATGTGCCATCGCCAGAAAGGCGGAAATCCGCGCACCCATGGAATAGCCCATCACATGCGCTTCCGCGATGCCGAGATGATTGAGCAGCGCCACCGCATCCCCTGCCATCTCGGGCGGATAATAGGCTTGCGGATCATGCGGCTTGTCGCTGGCGCCATGGCCGCGATTATCGATGGCGATCACCCGGTAACCGGCCTCGCCCAGCGTCTTCACCCAGCCGGGATGCACCCAGTTGACATTGGCGCTGGAGGCAAAACCATGGATCAACAAGACCGGATCGCCCGCCGGATCGCCCTCATCGAAATAGGCAAGGCGAAGACCGTCATGGGAAAAATCGGAAAATTGCGGCGTGTTGAGATTCATCAAGGACATCCTTTTTGCCGGACCATATGGCAGGAAAGCACAAGATTGAACATGTTTTGCTGACGATTTTTATGGAGATGCAATGCGTTTGAGGCTACATATCCGCAACGACGAGCCGATGCGAGAAGACGGATTGCGGCTCGATAACGATATTGCATTTGGAGACGAACATGGCCGGGCATTCCATTCCCCATTTCCAGAACGATGGCGGACACAGCGTAATCGAGATCGGCGTCAAGGAATTCATGTGCACCGGCGCTTCCGTGCCCTACGATCACCCGCATATCTTCATCGATATGGGCGACGACAATGAGAAGGTCTGCTCCTACTGCTCCACCCTTTACCGGTACAATCCGTCGCTGAAGGCCGAGCAGACCAATCCTCCGGGCTGCGTCTTCCATGTGAAGGCCGCCTGACCTTCCACTTTTCCTGATCGGGGCGCACCAATGCCCATCAAATCCGTAGCCATTGTCGGTGCCGGCATCGCCGGTCTCACCGCTGCCCTGTCTTTTGCCCGTTACGGGATCGACTGTGACATCATCGAGCAGGCCGGTGAGCTGACGGAAGTGGGCGCCGGCCTGCAACTCTCGCCCAATGCCGCCCGCATTCTCGACACGCTTGGGGTACTGCCTGATATCGAGGCGCGCTGGACCGAACCTCTCAGCGTCGAACTCGCCTCCGGAAAATCGCTGGCCACGCTGCTCTCCCTGCCGATGGGCGCGGTGGCCCGCAGCCGCTGGGGCGCACCCTACGGCGTACTGCACCGCTCGACGCTGCAGAATGCACTTTTCCAGGCGGTGACACGAAACCCGCTCTGCCGCCTTCATCTCGGCAAGCGCATCGAAAACGCGACGGTGGACGTGATTGCCGCAACCACCTTCCGTGACCATGACCTGATCGTCGGCGCGGACGGCGTCTGGTCGGCGGCCCGTTTCGCGGTCCCTTCCGCCCCCGCAGCCACCTTCTCCGGCAATATTGCCTGGCGCTTCACGGTCGCCGCAAACGATGTGCCGTCAGCCATCAACAAAAGCGCCGTGACCGCCTATCTCGGCTCCGGCGGCCATATCGTCGCTTATCCGCTGAAGGAAGTCGGCGGCTTCAACATTGTCGCCATCGCGCTCGGCGCCGACCCGGGCGCAACCTGGCGGGCGGAATCGGGCGGGCGGCAGAAAGCCATGCTGCTGGAACAGTTTCGCGGCTTCAGCCCGGATATCGTCCGATTGCTCGATTCGTCTGAAAATCCGACCTTCTGGCCGCTCTATCAGGCCGGCCCCGGCCGCTGGCATAATGGCCGTGACACGGTGCTGATCGGCGATGCGGCGCATGCCATGATGCCCTTCGCCGCGCAGGGCGCCGCGATGGCGATAGAGGATGCGTTTGAACTTGCGTGGGCGACGGCAGGCGGCAATGCCGAAAAGCCCCTGCCCTTGCCGCAGGCCCTTGCCGGCTTTGAGGCCCTGCGCCTGCCGCGCATAGAAAAGGCCCGCAAGCGGGCCTCCCTCAACCGTTTTGCCTATCACGCCACAGGCCCGGTGCGTATTGCGCGGGACTTCGTGTTTTCCACGCGCCCCACCGACGCCTTCCTGAAGGATTTCGACTGGCTCTACGGCTACCGCGCCAAAGGCTGAGGTTAAATCCCGGCCGCAGCCGTAAACCCGGCCTCGAGGTCCTTCTTGAGATCGGCGATATCCTCGAGCCCGATCTGCAGGCGGATGACCGGCCCTTCCGAAGGGCCCTTGGCAATAGTTCTGTCGACAAGCGAGACCGAAACGGCAAGCGATTCGTACCCGCCCCAGGAATAGCCCAGCCCGAAGAAGGTCAGCGCATTGAGGAAAGCGGCCGCCGCCTGCTTGTATTTGCCTTCCTCCGCCTTCAGCACAAAGGAGAAAACACCGCTTGCGCCCTTGAAGTCGCGCTTCCAGAGTTCGTGCCCTGCAAAACTCGGCAGCGCCGGATGCAGTACACGAACGACGTCGTCACGGCTCTCCAGCCATGTGGCGATATCGAGCGCGCTTTTCTGATGGTGCGCCAGCCTGATTCCCATGGTGCGCATGCCGCGCAGGATCTGGTAGGCATCGTCAGAGGTAACGCAGATGCCCAGATTGGCATTGGCCTGATCAAGCGCCTTCCAGTGCTTTTCATTGGCCGAAACGAAACCCATCAGCACATCCGAATGGCCCGAAGGATATTTGGTGGCGGCGTGAATGGAGACATCGACGCCGAAATCGAGCGGCTTGAAATAAAGCGGCGTCGCCCAGGTATTGTCCATCGTCACCACACAATCATGCCGGTGAGCGATATCCGCGATCAGCCTGACATCCTGAATCTCGAAGGTGTTGGAGCCCGGCGCTTCCAGATGCACCAGCTTGGTGTTCGGCCGGATGAGAGCCTCTATGCCCTCCCCGATTGCCGGGTCGTAATATTCCACCTCGACACCCAGCTTTTTCAGCATCGTATTGCAGAAACGGCGCGTCGGGAAATAGACGGAATCGACGATCAGCGCATGGTCACCGGCGGCGAGATAGGCAAGGAATGGCACGGTAATGGCCGCAAGACCCGAAGGCACAAGGATAGTTCCGAACGAACCTTCCAGTTCGTTGACGAGATTGCACAAGGCATCCGTCGTCGGCGTGCCGTGGGTGCCATAGGTGTATTTCTGGTTTTCGGTCGAGAGCGTCTCCGCGTCGGGAAAAAGCACAGTCGAGCCACGCACGATGGGCGGATTGACGAAACCGAAACAGTCGGCGGGATCGTTGCCGCCGTGGGCCAGGCGCGTATTCACACCTGCGGCGGAAAGCAGGTCATTTGTCTTGGTCATTTCAGATCAACTTTCGAAGGAATATTGATGCGTTCGACAATGCTAAGAGTGCAACGCAAGGTCAAGTCCGGCAGGGACGCCAGAACGGGTCGGAGCGACCCGTCGCCGACCAGAATACAAGAAGTATGCAAATACTGTGCAAGTGCAAATTTCCGCAAAAATATGCTTATATTTTCACCCTTTGCACACTTCCCGACCAAAATTTGGAAAATTCCGTTTTATAGGCACAATTATTGCCCGCACGTCTTGACCCCGCTGCCAATTGCGATTGTGATAGAAAGAGCGGATCGAAAAAGATCTCGCTGAAGGGGGAGCTGGGGAAAATAAATATGCCGGCCCTCTTCCAAGTGACGATAACAAACAAAGGTTGGGAAAAATGAAAAAGGCAATTCTGTCAGCCGCCATCGGCGCAGCAGTTTTGGGAGGAGCCTCGGTCGCTTCGGCTGCGACGCTTCAGGATGTCAAGTCGAAAGGTTTCGTCACGTGCGGCGTTAGTGCTGGCATTCCGGGATTTTCCAATCCCGATGACAAGGGTGAATGGTCCGGTATCGACGTTGACTATTGCCGTGGTATCGCCACCGCGGTTTTCGGTGATCCTTCGAAAGCCAAGTTTGTCGCCCTTTCGAGCAAGGACCGCTTCCCGGCTCTCCAGTCCGGTGAAGTCGATGTTCTGACCCGTAACACCACCTGGACGATCAGCCGCGATACGTCGCTGGGCTTCAACTTCCGCACCGTCAACTATTATGACGGCCAAGGCTTCATCGCCAAGAAGGGCCTCAACGTGAAGTCCGCTCTTGAACTCTCCGGCGCCGCCGTCTGCGTTCAGACCGGCACGACCACCGAGCTCAACCTGGCCGACTACTTCAAGACCAACAATCTGCAGTACAACCCGGTCGTTTTCGAAAAGGAATCCGACGCGACGTCTGCCTATGATTCCGGTCGTTGCGACGTCTACACCACCGACCAGTCGGGTCTTTACGCCATCCGTCTGAAGCTGAAGAACCCGGAAGAAAACATCGTTCTGCCGGAAGTCATCTCCAAGGAACCGCTTGGCCCGGCCGTTCGCCAGGGTGACGACCAGTGGTTCGACATCGTGACCTGGGTTCACTATGCGATGGTCAACGCCGAAGAGCTTGGCGTCACCTCCAAGAATGTCGATGAGCAGAAGAACAGCGCCAATCCGGACGTGAAGCGCCTGCTCGGCACGGAAGAAGGCACCAAGATCGGCACTGATCTCGGCGTGACCAACGACTGGGCCTACAACATCATCAAGCTGGTGGGCAACTACGGCGAAGTCTTCGACCGCAACGTCGGCGCAGGCTCTCCGCTGAAGATCGAGCGTGGCCAGAACGCGCTGTGGACCAAGGGCGGCCTGCAATACGCACCGCCGGTCCGTTGATCGGCCCCATTACCGGCTAGATCATATAAGGAGGCTGGGCAACGCCCGGCCTCCGCTTCAAATTATATAAATAAGCTCGCAAAGAGCATATAAAAGGGAAAGGTGCCTATGGCAGGCAACGCGGTCAGTTCGCAACGATCGCGCGCGCAAAGCGCGTCGTCATTTATCTACGATCCACGCATACGCGGCATTTTTTATCAGGTCCTGACAGTCGTCGTCCTGGCCGCTTTCGTCTGGATCATCGTGACGAATACGATCACCAATCTTCAACGGTCAAACATCTCGTCCGGCTTCGGCTTCCTCGATGGAAGAGCCGGTTTCGATATCGGCCAGTCGCTGATCGCTTATACCAGCGATGCGACCTATGGCCGGGCATTGCTCGTTGGCATTCTCAACACGATCCAGGTTGCGTTTTTCGGCATCATCGCCGCCTCGATCATCGGTTTCATCGTCGGCATCGCCCGGCTGTCCAACAACTGGCTGATTTCGAAACTCGCGCAGGCCTATGTGGAAATTTTCCGCAACATCCCGCCGCTGCTCGTCATCTTTTTCTGGTACAAGGGCGTCATCTCGGTTCTGCCGCAGGCGCGCGAATCGCTGGAACTTCCACTCGGAACCTACCTCAACAATCGCGGCTTCTTCTTTCCCAAGCCGTTGTGGGGAGAAGGCACCTGGCTCGTGCCGCTGGCCTTTCTCGTCGCCATTGTCCTCAGCTTCTTCGTTTACCGCTGGGCGAAGGCCAGACAGGAAAGAACCGGGCAGCAGTTCCGTACCGGAATAACGGCGACGCTTCTCATCATCGGCCTGCCGCTGGCCACATTTCTGGCGCTTGGCGCACCGCTGACATTCGACTATCCGATTGCCGGACGGTTCAATCTCACCGGGGGCGCGGTCGTCGCACCTGAATTCATGTCGCTGTTCCTGGCGCTCTCCTTCTATACCGCCTCCTTTATCGCCGAAATCGTTCGCGGCGGCATCAAGGCCGTGGCGAAGGGGCAGAAGGAAGCTGCGGATGCACTGGGACTTCGCGCCAGCACCACGACGCGACTGATCGTCGTTCCGCAGGCGATGCGCATCATCATCCCGCCGCTGACGAGCCAGTATCTCAATCTGACCAAGAACTCGTCACTCGCAGTCGCCGTCGGTTTCGCCGACATCGTCTCCGTCGGCGGCACGATCCTGAACCAGACGGGTCAGGCGGTTGAAGTCGTTGCCATCTGGCTGGTCATCTATCTCTCGCTGTCCCTGCTCACGGCCGTGGTCATGAACTGGTTCAACGCGAAAATGGCCCTGGTGGAGAGATGACGATGACGATTAGCAACCACGCCTTCGTGCGGCAGACCATTGAAGAAGCCCGCCCCGCGCCATCGAGCGCGGTGGGCATCACCCACTGGCTGCGCACCAAACTCTTCGCCACGCCCAAGGATACGGTTTTCACCGTCATTGCCATCGCTCTGCTGGCCTATATTGTGCCACCGATTATCGATTGGCTGTTCATCGACGCGGTATGGACCGGCAGCGATCGTATCGCCTGCCTGACCGCTTCGCAGGGCGGCGCCCTGCCGGACGGCCAGTCCGGTGCGTGCTGGGCTTTCGTTTCGGCCAAGCTTGGCCAATTCGTCTTTGGCCGCTACCCCATCGATGAACGCTGGCGTCCGATCCTCGTCATGGTGATGTTCACCATCCTGTTGATCCCGATGCTCATTCCGAAGGCGCCGTTCAAGCGTCTCAATGCGCTGGCGCTCTTCATCATCCTGCCCTTCATTGCGTTTTTCCTGCTTATCGGCGGCGTCTTCGGCCTGCCTGTGGTCGAAACGCAGCTCTGGGGCGGCCTGATGGTGACGCTCATCCTGTCGTTTTTCGGGATCACGGTGTCGCTGCCCTTCGGCATTCTTCTGGCGCTCGGCCGGCGCTGCAACATGCCGGTGATCAAGATGCTCTGCGTACTCTTCATTGAGGTCATCAGAGGCATTCCGTTGATCACCGTCCTGTTCTTCGCCAGCATCATGCTGCCTTTGTTCCTGCCCGACGGCTGGACCTTCGACAAGTTCCTGCGCGCGCTCGTCGGCGTGTCGCTGTTCTCCTCGGCCTATATGGCGGAGGTGATCCGCGGCGGCCTGCAGGCCATTCCAAAGGGACAATATGAAGGTGCGGATTCACTCGGCCTGAACTATTGGCAGAAGACGAGACTGATCGTGCTACCGCAGGCGCTGAAGCTCGTCATTCCGGGCATCGTCAACACCTTCATCGGGCTGTTCAAGGATACGTCGCTGGTCTCGATCATCGGCATGTTCGACCTGCTCGGTATTGTCACACTCAATCAATCGGATGCGAACTGGGCCACGCCCGTCACCGCCATGACTGGCTATATTTTCGCAGGCTTCGTATTCTGGATCTTCTGCTTCGGCATGTCGCGTTATTCGCTGTTCATGGAACGGCACCTCGACACCGGGCATAAACGATAAGGGACGCTCAAATGGCAGAAACCCAAGCAAAAGAACTGGCCGTCTCGACTACGGACGTGGCGATAGAACTCATCGGCATGAACAAGTGGTATGGCGACTTCCACGTGCTGCGCGATATCAACCTGAAGGTCATGAAAGGCGAGCGCATCGTCATCGCCGGCCCTTCGGGCTCGGGCAAGTCCACCATGATCCGCTGCATCAACCGGCTGGAAGAACATCAGTCAGGTACGATCAATGTCGACGGAATAGAACTCACCAACGATCTCAAGAAGATCGATGAAGTGCGTCGTGAAGTCGGCATGGTGTTCCAGCACTTCAACCTCTTCCCGCATCTGACGATCCTTGAAAACTGCACGCTGGCGCCGATCTGGGTTCGCAAGATGCCCAAGAAGGAAGCCGAGGAAGTGGCTATGCACTATCTGACGCGCGTCAAGATCCCCGAGCAGGCGAATAAGTATCCCGGCCAGCTGTCCGGCGGCCAGCAGCAGCGCGTGGCGATTGCCCGCTCGCTCTGCATGAAGCCGAAGATCATGCTGTTTGACGAGCCGACCTCGGCGCTCGACCCGGAAATGGTGAAAGAAGTGCTCGACACCATGGTCAGCCTCGCCGAAGACGGTATGACCATGCTATGCGTAACCCACGAAATGGGCTTTGCCCGTCAGGTCGCAAACCGCGTCATCTTCATGGACCAGGGCCAGATCGTCGAACAGAATTCGCCCGCCGAATTCTTCGACAATCCGCAGCATGAGCGCACCCGGCTGTTCCTCAGCCAGATTTTGCACTGAGACTGCAATCGACACGTATATCGAGCGGGGCCGTTTCGGCCCCGTTTTCGTTTCTGGAGATCTGCTGAAATCTTTATCTCCATGCACGAGCGCGACGATTTCGATTTTGTGATTCCACCGCTCTCGAAGCGCCAAGAGCACAAAAATGCGCTCGACATCGCAGTTTAACCAATTGTTACGAAACGAGAATCCTTGTTTTCCAGGGGTTCTGGTGGCCCATGTCATTTTTTTGTCAAATCATGCATTTTTCCGCTTGCAGACCTTCAGGAGCCTGACTATAAGGGCGCCACACCACAAGCGCACGCGCCCTTCGTCTATCGGTTAGGACGTCAGATTTTCATTCTGAAAAGAGGGGTTCGACTCCCCTAGGGCGTGCCACTTGCCTTCGTGTTTTCCTCTTCAAAATGTAGATGCACCGCGTCAGTTCGCAAAATCGCTACGCGCGATCAATGCAGCGGAACCGATTCCCGCCGAGCACGTTAGAATGCTGTCCCCCCGATGGAAGGCAAGCTGGCCGAAACGCCAACAGGCAAATCGACCCGCTTGCCTTTCCCCTTCCAGCCAAATCACAGCGCGGTTCTGTCTGGCGGGCAGCAGATGCCAGCTAAGGGTTGGAAAAGCGCTCCCCGGGCCTTCCACGAGGCATAAAGGCATTGCCGACGCGCCGCGATAGCGGCGATATTTCAAGGCCTTGGCCGGTTCCAGCGCAGTTTTCCACAGCCTTTCCGGCGTCCATAAAAAAACTCGTCACGAAGCGAGAAAAATCGATTTTTCCGCTTGCGGAGCAACGGGAGCCTGACTATAAGGGCGCCACACCACAAGCGCACGCGCCCTTCGTCTATCGGTTAGGACGTCAGATTTTCATTCTGAAAAGAGGGGTTCGACTCCCCTAGGGCGTGCCACTTGCTTCTCCCAAAAAAATCAATCCTCTGCACGTAAATCTTCACGTATCGCGTAAAGACGTCGCCGCACGTTCGATGTGCCCGCCCAGCGCATTGTTTCCATAAAATTGAGGATTTTTCGGCAGCCCTGTCAGGGCGCGAAAGCCGCATCCAGCACACGCAGTTGAACCCGCCTCTGGCCCTGCCAGAGATCGGCACCTACCGTGCCTGCCACATGAATATTCCTGCCACGCGCATTCAACAGCATCTGCCCCAGGGGCGCTTCTGCGGCGCGAAAGGCGATACCGTCCAGCCGCGAGCCGTCCATGGCCTCCAGCGTGATCTTGACGTGCGCTGTCCCCACAAGCCGCACATCGCGCAGGCGGTGTGCCGGCACGGCAAAAACCGGCTGCGAGTGGCCTGATCCGTAAGGACCGGCCTGTTCCAGCTGGTCGACAAGCTGCAATGTCGCGCCTGATGCGCCGATGGCGCCATCGATCTTCAGCACGCTGCTTTGCACCAGCTCGTTCACCGTCTTTGCGGCCGCTTCCTCGAAGAATGTCCTGAGCTTGCCGAGATTGGCGCGCTCCACCGTCAGTCCGGCCGCCATGGCATGGCCGCCGCCCTTGACCAGCAACCCAGCCTCCACGGCGGCGCGCACCATGCGCCCCATATCGAAGCCGTTGATCGAGCGACCCGAGCCGGTGCCCTT
The DNA here is from genome assembly GCF_027956555.1 of Agrobacterium sp. ST15.16.055. Classification (NCBI taxonomy): domain Bacteria; kingdom Pseudomonadati; phylum Pseudomonadota; class Alphaproteobacteria; order Hyphomicrobiales; family Rhizobiaceae; genus Agrobacterium; species Agrobacterium sp. ST15.16.055. Next base: position 230,733 of record NZ_JAQKGN010000006.1, on the reverse strand, counting down.
GCCGGAGGGATCGAAGGCAATGGCGAAGGCTGGACGACGGAAACGATCCTTCAGACGCGAGGCCAGCAGGCCGACAATGCCCGGATGCCAGTTCTCGCGAGCGGTGACGATGACGCCGGCGCCAGAGCCGTCACCATATTCGAACAGCGCCTCGGCTTCGGCCTCCGCCAGCATCGCCGCTTCCATGGCCTGCCGCTCGCGGTTCAGCTCATCCAGCCGCTCGGCAATGACCTCGGCCTGCGAGGAATCATCGATGGTCAACAAACGACTGCCAAGCGCGGCATCGCCAATGCGGCCGCCGGCATTGATGCGCGGCCCGATCAGGAAACCGAAATGATAGGGGGTCACAGGCCCGCCGAGCCCCGCCTTCTTGAACAGCGCCGCAAGTCCCGCATTGTTCATGTGCCGTGCGGCAATCAGCCCCTTCACCACATAAGCGCGGTTCAGCCCCTTCAGCGGCACCACGTCGCAGACCGTCGCAAGCGCGACGATATCAAGCAGCGACAGGAGGTCGAGCGTAAAGGCCCGCCGGTTGTGTCTGTCCTTCAGCAGCCGCAACGTGGCCACCAGCACCAGAAACACCACACCGGCGGCACAGAGATGCCCCTGCCCCGACAGATCGTCCTCGCGATTGGGATTGACCAGCGCCACCGCTGGCGGCAGTTCCGTGCCGACCTGATGGTGGTCGATCACCACCACATCCGTTCCGGCGTCCTTTGCGGCCTGAAGCGACTCATGACTGGTGGAACCGCAGTCGACGGTCACGATTAGCGTCGCGCCATTGGCGGCCAGCTGCTGCATTGCCGCCGGGTTCGGCCCGTACCCTTCAAAAATGCGGTCGGGAATATAGATTTCCGGCATCAACTCGAAATGCGCGAGAAAGCGATACATCAGCGCCGAAGAGGCAGCGCCATCAACATCGTAATCGCCGAAGATCGCCACCTTCTCGCCGGTCTCGATGGCACGCACCAGCCTTTCGGCGGCCTTTTCGCAATCGGTCAGCATATGCGGATCGGGCATCAGCGAACGAATGGTCGGATCGAGGAACGCCAAAGCGTCATCGACGCCCACGCCGCGCCCGGCCAGCACCCGCGCAATCAATTCGGGAATCCCATGGACCTGAGACATCGCCAGCGCGCGGTTCTGCCCGGCCTGATCCAGCCGCGATACCCAGCGCTGTTCTGTCGCCGACCGCTCCACGCTTAGAAATGCGCGGGCCACGGTATCGGCCGGCTCCAACATTGCCATCCTGTCCCTTCATCTTCTCATGCGCGTTCCGCGCCTTGGTTAGAACGGGCTAAATGGCGAAGGCGTGTTTTTCAAGCAAAAACGCGCCTTGACGGAGTCACACCGAAAAAATCGAGAAAAACGGGCTGACGATTGAGACGGCACCGACCAGCAGCAGCAACGAAAAGACCGCGAGCGAACACCAATTGCGCTCATGCTCCCCCATGTCGAATTCCATGCTGCGAATATTGTCGTTGGCATTGTGAGGCCGCGCCCGGTGATGGGCGGCTGCAACACCTGCGCGCTTATTGTCCTTGAACAGGATGATCGATGTCACGGCCACGCCTCCCTCGCTTGGTGAACGGATTAACCATAGTGCCGAATCGCCTTGTTTTCCAGCGTTTCCGATGCCTTCCCCTCAAATTTTATGGGTGTCCGACGACCGGCGTGATGCCGGCTGCAATACAACGAAAAACCGCGCCTCCATCTGGAAGCGCGGCTTTTGATGTCATCAAAACAATGAAGCGTCTCAGGTCCGCTCGATGCGGATGACCTGCGGCTCGCTGACCAGATATTTCTCGTTCTTGATCGCCTTCACCGCCTTGCGGATCGCATCCTCCATCGTCGCATGGGTGACGAGGATGATGGTCTGCGGCGCGCCTTCCACATGCACGCGCTGGCGTTGCACGATGGATTCGAGCGAGATGTTATTGTCCGCCATGCGGGTGGCGATGGAGGCGAAGACGCCCGCCTGATCCTTCACCGTCAGACGGATGAAGTAACCGCCCTCATGGCTCTTCATCTTGGCGCGACGATATTCCGTCAGCGATTTCGCCGGACGGCCGAGAACCGGCACCTGCTGGGCACCCGGACGGCTCTTGGCGATATCGGCAATGTCGCCCAGTACGGCGGAGGCCGTGGCGTTGCCGCCCGCACCCGGGCCAACCATCAGCAATTCCCCGAGAATGTCGGATTCGATCGCCACCGCATTGGTGACGCCATCCACCTGGGCGATAACGGAATCGAGCGGCACCATGGTCGGATGCACGCGCTGTTCGATGCCGGATTCGGTCACCTGCGCCACGCCGAGAAGCTTGATGCGGTAACCGAGTTCGGCGGCCGCCTGAATGTCCTCGCTGGAAATATTGGTGATGCCTTCCAGATAGATATCGTCGGCCGAAATCTTGTTGCCGAAGGCAAGCGTTGTCAGAATGGCAAGCTTGTGGGCTGTGTCGTTGCCCTCGATATCGAAAGCCGGATCGGCTTCGGCATAACCCAGCCGCTGCGCTTCTTTCAGGCACGCCTCAAAGGACAGCCCTTCCTTCTCCATCTTGGTCAGGATGTAATTGCAGGTGCCGTTCATGATGCCGTAGATGCGCGACACATGGTTGCCGGTGAGAGACTCACGCAGCGCCTTGATGACGGGGATACCGCCGGCCACCGCCGCTTCGAAGTTCAGCAGCGCGCCCTTGTCTTCGGCAAGGGTCGCCAGTTCGACGCCGTGCTTGGCCAGCAGCGCCTTGTTGGCTGTCACCACATGGAGACCGCGTGCAAGTGCGGCGCGCACCGCATTTTCCGCCTGGCCAGAAGCACCGCCGACCAGTTCGACGAACACGTCAATATCGGCTTCGCTCGCCATCTGCTCGGGCGTGTCGAACCAGGTAATACCCGCAAGATCAATGCCGCGGTCGCGCGAACGATCGCGCGCGCTCACCGCAATAATCTCAATCGCGCGTCCGCAGGTAATCGCAAGTTCGTTGCTTCTCTGCTGGAGGATGCGCACGAGCGAAGCGCCGACAGTGCCGAGCCCCGCTATGCCGATTCTCAATGAATCTGCCATGGGTATGTTCCTGATTGCTGGTGATGGTGGCGGCCGAGGCCCGGCCGCCTTCGGTTGCCCTTATCTGTGGGCGTTCAGCGAAACGACATTGTGCATCGTTTCGTCTGCGCTCGACAGGAAACGCTTCAGATTGCGCGCTGCCTGACGAATTCGATGCTCGTTTTCCACGAGCGCGAGACGGACGTAATCATCGCCCATTTCGCCAAAGCCGATGCCGGGAGCAACGGCGATATCTGCCTTCTCGACCAGAAGCTTGGAGAATTCCAGGCTGCCGAGATGGCGGAATTTTTCCGGGATTTTCGCCCAGGCGAACATGGTCGCCGCCGGCGGCGGAACCTCGAAACCGGCCTTGCCGAACGTGTCGACCATGACGTCGCGGCGGCGGCGATAAACGCTGCGCACTTCCGCGATGTCGGAGCCGTCGCCATTCAGCGCATGCGTCGCCGCAACCTGGATCGGCGTGAAGGCGCCGTAATCGAGATAGGATTTCACCCGCGTCAGCGCCGCGATCAGACGCTCGTTGCCGACGGCAAAGCCCATGCGCCAGCCGGGCATGGAGAAGGTCTTCGACATGGAGGTGAATTCCACCGCAACGTCGATTGCACCGGGAACTTCGAGAACCGAAGGCGGCGGATTGTTGTCGTCGAAATAGATTTCCGAATAGGCAAGGTCGGACAGCACGATGATCTCGTGCTTCTTCGCAAAAGCGATCACGTCCTTGTAGAAATCGAGCGAGGCGACATGCGCCGTCGGGTTCGACGGATAATTGACGATCAGCGCCAGCGGTTTGGGAATGGAGTGGCGCACCGCGCGCTCCAACGGTCCGAAGAAGCTGTCGTCAGGCTCGACATTCATCGAACGGATAACGCCGCCCGCCATCAGGAAGCCGAAGGCATGGATCGGATAGGTGGGGTTCGGACACAGGATCACGTCACCCGGCGCGGTGATGGCCTGCGCCATATTGGCGAAGCCTTCCTTGGAGCCGAGGGTCGCGACGACCTGCGTATCGGGGTTCAGCTTGACGCCGAAACGGCGGGCATAATAGGCGGCCTGCGCGCGGCGAAGGCCGGGAATGCCCTTGGACGAGGAATAACGATGGGTGCGCGGATCCTGGACGACCTCGCAAAGCTTGTCGACAATGGCCTTCGGAGTCGGAAGGTCGGGATTGCCCATGCCGAGATCGATGATATCGGCCCCGGCCGCTCGCGCGCTCGCTTTCAAACGGTTGACCTGTTCGAAGACGTATTGCGGCAGACGCCGGACCTTGTGAAACTCTTCCATCACTTTCCTCATGGGAATGGACCGGTTCCACCGGCCCATAACGAAGGTTCGTTTTTTGTTTTTAAACGCCGCCGACACGAACCGACCCGGCAGGCGTTATTCATTGTAGCGCAAAGAACGGGAAAACCTACAAGGCTTTTCTCGGCCCACGCTGCATAACGGTGATCCGCCCGTCCTTCCGGTTCGGCCTTCGCAGCCCTTCCCGCAAGGCAGATCGCGCACTATGATCAGGAACTTGCATAACGCCAGATTCTTGGAAAATGCAAGGCAAGCCATGCTCAAGAACGGCCCTTCAGCCGCGCTCACCCTTCACAATTGCCGCACGGATGACCGAAAGCACGCGTTCCGGCTCGATATCCGTGCAGATAAGCTGGCTCGGATGCCCGTCCCAGTCGCCCGGCGGAAAAGCCCGGCCATCCGGTTTCTGGATCGTCTGGCCGTCGGCAAGTCCGCCGCAGACGACGCGCACCGGGCCGCTGCGGGTGGTAAACAGTTCCGGTGCAACGAGATAAACGCAGGCGCAGCTATCATGCACCACCATGCCGTCGCCGGTCCGGGTCTTGTAGAAATCGATGTAGAACTGCGACAGGTCGGAAAGCAACTGCACGGGCTTGCCGCCAGCCTCCGCCATGTCAGCCATGAAGGCGCTTGTCATCACGGTTTTTGTCGTCACGTCGAGACCGACGACGGTGACGCGCCAGGGCGCGGTAAAGACAAGGTCGGCCGCTTCCGGATCGCCATGAATATTCGCCTCGGCCGCCGGCGAGACGTTGCCGTTCATGTCGAAGGCGCCGCCCATGACGATGACGTCCTTGACCAGCGCGGCGAAATCCGGTTCCTCACGCAGTGCCAGCGCCAGATTGGTCATGCGGCCGACCGCGATCAGCGTCACCTCACCGGGATAGGCCTTCACCGTCTCAATGATAAAGCGATGGGCCGGGCGCGGATCGAGCGGCAGATCGATGGTTTCAGGGATATCGATATCGCCGAGGCCGTTTTCGCCGTGGATGAAGGTCGGCCAATGGCCTTCCTTGCGGGCAGGATCGAAGGTCACCCCGGCGCCTCTCGCCACCGGTGCATTCATCTGCCATTCCCGTTTGAGAAAGAGTGCATTGCGGGTGGTGATATCGATGGGGGCGTTGCCGAAAACCGTGGTGACGCCGATCAGATCGATATCGGGGTGACGATGCAGGAACAGAAGCGCCATGGCGTCGTCCACACCGGGATCCGTATCGAATATCACTTTATGCATAATGTCCTCATCCATATGTCTCAAGCGCCATCCGCTTCTTCCGGCGACGCGCCACGGAAACATAACGATAAGCGGCAACACCGCAATCCCCCCGCAAGCGGCATGTCATGCAGAAAAATATTGCGTGGCAGTCTTTTCAGTGAAAGAAGAAGCCCTCTCCCGCCGCCTGCCCGGACATCCCCAGTGCAAGACATCGCCCTCAACGTTTTTCTCGTCCTTTTCTGCGTCGCCATCTTTGCCGGCTTTATCGATTCCATCGCCGGCGGCGGCGGTCTCATCGTCATTCCGGCGATGATGATCATGGGAATTGCCCCACTCGATACGCTCGGCACCAACAAGCTGCAGGCCCAGTTCGGTTCCGCCTCTGCGACACTGGCCTATGCGAGACGAGGCCACGTTAGCCTCAAAGAGCAACTGCCTATGGCGCTGATGGCCATGGCCGGCGGAATGCTCGGTGCGCTGACAGCCGCCTTCGTGCCAGCCGATCTGATGCGCGCCGTCATGCCGTTCCTGTTGATTGCGATCGCGCTTTATTTCGCCTTCAAGCCGCAACTCAGCGATATCGACAGCCATCGCCGCATCACGCCCTTCGTGTTCGGGCTTGCGGTCGCACCGCTGATCGGTTTTTACGACGGCGTTTTCGGCCCCGGCGCAGGGTCTTTTTACATGCTGGCCTTTGTGAGCCTTGCCGGCTTCGGAATGCTGAAGGCGACCGCCCACACGAAGCTTCTCAACCTCGGTTCGAATTTCGGCGGTTTTCTCGTCTTTGCAATGGGTGGTGCGGTTTTGTGGAAGCTCGGCCTCGCCATGGGCGTCGGCCAGTTCATCGGCGCACAGATCGGCTCCCGCTTCGCGATGAAAAACGGTGCGAAGATCATCCGCCCGCTGCTGGTGCTTTCCTGCCTGGCCATGGCGATGAAGCTTCTTGTCGACGCTTCATCCGCGTGGTCCATCGCGACGATATGGGAAACGATATTCCCGAAATAAAAGGGATTGTCGTCAGAGACAGGCGTATAACGTCACGCTGTGGCGCGGCGTCTGCGGTCCTCGATTTCGCGGATGACGACCATGGCGCCGACAAGCTTGTAGGCAGATGAGTAACACGGCGACATTTCCAACGATTTCACGATCGTGCGACCGTTCTGGTCTTCCGCGTAGGTATACTTCGACGTATCGCCCTTGAAACAATTATCCAGCTTGTCTCTGAGGTCGTTCTGGAAACGGTGGACGCCAACCAGTTCCGCAATATGGCACCCCACAAGACCTTCCGGCGCATTGCGCTGAAATGCGTCGAGAGAATTGGCGAACGAGACGCGATAACCAGGCGTAACGATCACGACGGGATCATCCAGATCGTTCAGCATGTCTTCATCGAGGATCAGGTGGCGATGGTGCCACTCCAGCGTGTCCTCGTCCTCGTCACCAACGACTTTGGCCTTCGAAGGCATGCCGACGTAACGATCAACGAGCGTCCGCAGAAGCTCGGAGTTGCGCTGCACGCAGCCAAGGTCTTCCGCCTCGTGGTTGAGGAGATCGATGGCAAAACGGAACTGCTCGCGAATATCTTCGGAATTTTCTGTCTTGCGTCCGACAACCCGCTCGAGGAGCTGTTCCAGTTCACGCTCCAGCACGGCAATCTTGTCGGCTTCGTTTTTACCAACGGCAGATTGCAGTTCCGTATAACGCAGCCAGAACAACTCAATCAAATCTTTCAACCCAACTCTCCCTGAACGGGCATAACCCCCGCTACCTATGCGAACGGATTAACCCTTTGCCCCTCGATTATAGCGTCTTTGCGCTTAAAAATGACGTAACGAAACGCGGGAACGCCGCGGGGATTGTTGTCCAAAATATCACAGCAGCCGCTAATTTTTCAATTTCGATAATCCATGAACGAAAAATGAGGTTCCGCTAATACGGAAAAATATCGAAATGCATCATTCTCCGGCCGAATGTCGTAAAAATCGTACAAACTCCGGCCGCACCAGAATGAACTCAAATCTGGTGCTTCACATCCCACCGGTCGTGATACCACAGCCATTGTCCGGGGTATTCGCGCACCCAGCTTTCCACCTTGTCGTTCAGAAGCTGCGCCGTCGCCTGAATATCGACATTGCCCTTCTCATCGCGCGGAATTTCAACCTTGGGCTCTATTTCCAGCCTGTAGCGATTGTCGGGAAGACGCACGCAACGGGCCGGATACACATCGCAGTTGAATTGCCGCACCAGCTTGGCAAGCAGCGGATTGGTGCGAACTTCAAGGCCGAAGAACTTCGTCGTCAGGCCCTTTCCGAATTTCTGGTCGACGAGCACGCCGACACCACCGCCCTTTTCCAGCTGCCGCGCAAGCGCGAAGGAGGAACCGGCATGCGAGGGCACAAGATTGCCCATGCGTTCCTTGCGGAAATTGAACACCTTGTCGGCCACGAAAGGATTGTTCGGCGGCCGGAACAGTACCGTTACATCGAGACCGAAAGCCGAGCCGGCAACCGGCAAGAGCTCGAAATTGCCGCTATGGGCGGTAAAGACGATGAAGGGCCGAGGATTGTCGCGCAGCTCGAGGAAGGTCGGAATGCCCTCGACCTCGATGCGGCCCGGCTTGTTCTTTTCCGGATCGAAATCGAACAGCCGGTCTAGGAATACATATTCCGCCGCAAGCCGGCCCATATTGGCCCAGCTATCCATGGCGATCTCAAGCCGCTCCTCCTCGGATTTCTCCGGGAAGGCGCGGGCCAGATTGTAAAGCATCAGCTTGTGGCGCCCGGTTTTCGGCCCTATCAAGCGCGCCAGCCGGTCGGCGGCGCGAATGCCGGCATCGGCGGGAAAAAGCTTCAGCAGGTTGAGGAGGCCAAAGGCGAGCGTCGCAATCAGCCACTGCCGGAAGTGGTCCAGTTTCAGGACAATCCGTGTCAGGAACAGCTTCAAGATGCTCAGTCCATTCGCAGAACGATCTTGCCGAATACCTGGCGCGTTTCCATGCGCTCCAGTGCCCGGTCGATATCGTCGAAGGTGACTTCCGTGTCGATGACGGGATGAACGATGCCGCGTGCCATCTTCTGCATGGCATTGGCCATGTTTTCCATGCGGCAGCCGAAGGAGCCGAGCAGCTTCAGCTGCTGCTGGAACAGCATCATCAGATTGATTTCGGTGGAAACGCCCGAGGTAGAGCCGCAGGTGACGAGACGGCCGCCACGCTTCAGCGAGAACATCGAGGCGACAAAAGTGTCTTTGCCAACATGTTCGAAGACAACATCGACACCCTTCTTTTTCGTCAGCTTGCGCACGACGCCTTCGAAACGGTCGGTCCGGTAGTTGATGACATGATCGGCCCCGAGCGCCTTCGCCCGTTCGATCTTGTCGTCGGAACCGACTGTGGTGATGACGGTGCAGCCCATCTTCTTGGCAAGCTGAATGGCCGCCGTGCCGATGCCGGAACCGCCGGCATGGATGAGAATGGTTTCGCCCGGCTCAAGCTTGGCATTGTCGAACAGCATGTGCTCCACGGTGCCGAAAGTGACAGGCGCGAGCGCCGCAGCAACGGCGTCAATGCCGTGCGGTGCCGGCACGAGCTGGCGGGCTGGAATATTCATCTTTTCCTGCGCGAAACCATCGAGATGGAAACCGTGAACGCCTTGAACATGTTCGCACAGATTGTCGCGGCCTTCGCGGCAGGGTTTGCAGAGCCCGCAGGTGCGCGCGCCATAGACCGAGACCAGCTGGCCCGGCAGCACGTTGGAAACGCCGGGGCCGATGGCCTCGACCACGCCGGAGGCTTCCGCACCGATGGTGAGCGGCATCTTGCGCTTGGCGAAAGCCATGCCGCGCCAGCCCCACACGTCGATATGATTGAGCGCCACGGCCTTGACGCGCAGCGTCACCTCGCCCGGGCCCGGAGCGTCCGGTTCGGGCAGGTCCACTTTTTCGAGCTTCCGGTCGTCGACGAGTTGAAGAGCGCGCATATATCAGTCCTTCGCCCGAAGGCGTTACCTAAAATCATTCCAGCAAAACTCTGTAACGGTTTTGCGGCTGGAATGCGAAATCAAAGAAACGGGCGCGTTTCCGCAAGTCATTCGGAAACGCCCCTGTTGTAACGGAACCGGTTAAGCCGGTTCGCGCGTCATGACAAGGCTTGCGTTCTGCCCGCCAAACCCGAAGGAGTTGGACAGAACCGCACCCACCTCAGCATCCCGCTTCACATTCGGCACCACGTCGAGCGTGATGGTTGGATCGGGATTGTTGTAGTTGATCGTCGGCGGCAGGGTGCCGGTCAGCATGGTCTGCAGTGAGAACACGGCTTCAACAGCACCTGCGGCGGTGAGCGTATGACCGATCATCGACTTGTTGGAGGACAGCGGAATGTTCTTCAGGCCTTCACCGAAGACGGCCAGCATCGAACCGTATTCCATCTTGTCATTCTCAGGCGTCGAGGTGCCGTGGGCGTTGATATAGCCGATATCGCTTTCGGCCACGCCCGCATCGGCCAGTGCCGCACGGATCGTCGCAATCGCCGGGCCGCCATCGGGCGACGAGCGTGTGCGGTGGAAGCTGTCAGCTTTTTCGCCGGCGCCCTTGATGATGCCGAGAACCTTGGCGCCGCGGGCGACGGCGGCTTCGAGCGATTCCAGCACCAGCGTTGCCGCACCTTCGGCAATCACGAAACCATCGCGGTCCTTGCTGAATGGCTTGGAGGCCTTTTCCGGCGGCTCGTTCTGGGTCGAAAGTGCTGACAGCAGCGAAAAGCGGATCAGTGCCTCGGCGCTGACAGAACCGTCAGTCGCAACCGTCAGCGCCCGTTCGGTACGGCCCTGGCGGATCGCCTCGACGCCGAGCTGGATCGCGGTCGCGCCGGATGCGCAGGCGGTGGAAAGCGTGACCGGCAGGCCGCGTGTGCCAAAGCGGTCGGAAAGACGCTCGGAAATCGCGCCGAACAGGGCAGCTTCCTGGAATGCCGGGTCGGGACGCTGGCGGAACGCCGTCAGGAACCGTTCATAGGCGTCACCCGGCTGGGCGGCCGGCGGAGACCGGTCGGCAAGCTCGAAACGGGCGCTCCACTCCGGCTCGATCGGCGGCGCTGCGAGAAACAGCGGCCCATTGAAATCACCGGAGATACCGGCCTGCGCCAGCGCCTCGATGGTGGTTTCGCGCGCAAAGGCATAAGAACGCTCGACGGAATTCGGAACCGGGATATCGATGAAATCCACCGTGCCGCTGATGCGGGTCGAAAGCCCCTCCGTCGGGAAACGGGTGATCTTGTGAATGCCCGATTTGCCCGATGTCAACGCCGCCCAGTTATCGGCAAGCCCCTGCCCGAGCGAGGTGATAATGCCCATGCCGGTGACAGCGACGATGGGACGACCGAGATGATCCCTGAAGTTGGAAGCCATGGTCTTTTCTCCTCAAACGTCGCGGGACAGAACGGCGACACCTTCGCCGCGCACATGGCCGACGGTGGTGACAACGGCCTCGGTGGCCACCTCGCCCATTGGCTTTTCCGCAGCCGCATCGAAGGTAGGAACCTTCGCACCGCTTTCAAGCGTCAGCGCCGCCAGAGCGAGCCCGAGCGGAAACTGCGCCTCAAGTCCATGGCCAGTGACACCGCCGAAACCACGAATGACCGAATTTGGCAGCACCTTGTCGAGAATGTCCTTCTCGCGGGCCGTCACGCCGTCATAACCGCTCGCGCCGGAAAATACGACGGTTGCCGCACTGTCCTTGGCGGGAGCAAGCAGCCGCTCCATGCGCTTTTCCATCTTGCCGTCATCGCGGCTGCCGCGGTCGCCCTCAATGGCGTCGATGCGGGCATAGATGCGCGCGCCACGCTCGCTGGCATGCTTGCGCGATTCCAGCACGAGGAAGGCGCCGAGCGAACCGGAAATCATGCCGCCGCCGTCCTGGTCGCCACGCGACCAAAGCGGCTGCCAGCCACCCTGCGCATGCGCGCCGATGGCTTCGAACAGCAGGATCATGTCGGGACGTTCGGCCGAGAAGGCGCCGCCGACAAGGGCGTGGCTCGATTCGCCGGAGCGGATGCGATGAAACGCGGTTTCAACCGCGGAAATGCCGGCCGCCTCTTCGCCCATGAAGGTGCGGGAAGACCCGGTAACCTTGTGCACGATGGAGATATTGCCGGCCATCAGGTTGGAAAGTTGGGCGAGAAACAGCGTCGGACGCAGTTCCGTGGTCAGCTTTTCATTCAGCAGCTTTTCACGGTCGTTGCGCTTCAGCGCTTCGTCGACGATCAGCGTATCGACATTGATGTCGCGCTCGCCGCCACCGGCGGCAACGATCATGTCCATGGTGGCGCAGGCTTCGGCATCTTCCTTCAGCCCGGCATCGTCGAGTGCGAGACCGGCGGCGAAAACGCCGAGACGCTGCCAGTTTTCCATCTGGCGCTGGTCGCCGCGCTTGGCGATCTGCGCCGACCAGTCGATCTCCGGCATGGGATGGACCGGATAGGGCTTGAATTTTTCGGTCTCGACAATCGTCGCCGGCGCGGCGGCTCCAGAAAGAAGCGCCACATGCGCCTGGCTGCCAACGCCGTGACAGGTCACGATGCCGACCCCTGTTATCACCACATCATTGTCAGATTTCATCGTCTGTCATCCTTTGCAGCCGGCCCCGCCGAAACGGTCACGGCTATCCACAGCGGTTGCGAACAACCACTTCATGCGTTGCGGAATAAAGCGCGCGATGCGGATTGGCAATGGTGAAGGCCCGATCCACCGTCGCGAGCCCACGATTTTCATGCGTCAAAACCGGGCCGACGGGAAAAACGCTCCCCTTTTGAAACGGGCGGGAGCGCTTATTTCTGCGCATCCGCGGCAATCGCCGCCATCAGGCCGACTTCTTCGGCCCGCTTCTTGACGACAGGCCCAAGCGGAATTTCGCTGAACGGCATGGTACGCAGTTTCAGCTGCGCATCACAGACCTTCTTGCCGGCAGAGGTGATCTTCGCCTTGGTAACGGCAAAGCCCGAACCGTCATGCTCCAGCACCGCTTCGATATCGAGAACAGCGCCGGGCTCCACGAAGGTGCGCATCTTGGCGCCATCGACCGACATCAGGAACGGCATGGACGCGAAATCGGAAAATGCCAGAACCATCATGCCGGAGGCCTGCGCCATCGTCTCGATCAAGAGCACACCCGGAACCAGCGGCATGCCGGGAAAGTGGCCTTCGAAAACAGGGCTCTTGTCGGGAACGACGGACCGCGCCTTCAATGTGCGCGTCGCCATGTCCACGGCTTCGACCCTGTCGATCATCTGAAAATATTCAAGCAGCATCCGTCCGGCCCGTCTCTGGTCGGTTTAACCCGCCATGACGGCGAGCTTTAAAAAGAAATGCCCGCTTGACGCGGGCATTGTCGTCTCAGCCCTTGGCTGCGCGCAATTCGTCGATCTTGGCGCAGAGGTTCTTCAGCACGAAATATTCTTCGGTGGAAACCTTGCCTTCGTTGACTTCCTGCGTCCACTGCTCGAGCGGAATCTTGATGCCGAATTCCTTGTCGATAGCGAAAACGATATCGAGAAAGTCGAGGCTGTCGATGCCCAGATCGTCGATCGTGTGGCTCTCCGGCGTAATGGTTTCGCGGTCGATTTCGCTGGTTTCGGCGATAATGTCGGCAACCTTGTCGAATGTAGCTGTCACGCCCATAATCCTTATTGTCGTTCGTATGAATTATTCTTTCTGACGCACCACATAGGCAAGTCGCACAAAAAAGCCAATGGTTTCGTGACCTAACTTTGAAATTTGCCCCAAAACTGTTGCCTAAACAGCAACCGAATGACGGCCGCGTCCGTTACCGAGATAGGTGTCGAAGATTGCCGCGATGTTACGCACGAACGGCTTTCCAACCTCTGTCACGGCAAAAATATCGGCGTCCAGCCGCACCACGCCATCCCTGTCGCCTGCGGCGAACAGCTGCGCCTGGGCTCTCACGGAATGGCTCACCTTCCCGAAACGGTGCTGCAAGTCCGAAAGATCGACAGAAAAATCGCACATCAGCCGCTCAATGACATGCGAGCGCAGATGATCATCCCGCGATAACTCTATACCCTTCACGACGGCAAGGCCGCCCTCGCCCACCATGCGCTGATATTCGCCCGTCGCCACCATGTTCTGCACATAGCCCTGCGGCAACCGACCGATTGATGATGCACCAAGCCCGATCAGCGCATCGGCCGTGTCGGTCGTATAGCCCTGGAAATTCCGGCGCAGCGCACCCGCTTCGGCGGCCTGGCATAAGGTGTCCGCCGGCTTGGCGAAATGATCGATCCCGATTTCGCCGTATCCGGCCTGCCTCAGCATTTCGCCCGCCATCGTCATCTGGCGATAACGCTCGGCAATGTCGGGCAGCGCGTGTTCGGGGATCAGCGACTGGTGTTTTTTCATCCACGGCACATGGGCATAACCGAAAAGCGCCACCCGGTCGGGATCGAGCGAGACGATCTGGTCCACGGTCTTCTTCAGCGTCTCGCAGGTCTGGAACGGCAACCCATAAAGAATGTCGCAATTGACGGAGTGAACACCCCTCGCCCGCACCGCATCAACGACGGATTTCGTCTGTTCGAAAGACTGGATGCGGTTGATGGTTTTTTGCACTTTGTCATCGAAGTCCTGAACCCCGAGGCTCGCCCGCGACATGCCGATGGCGGCAAGCGCATCGTAGCGGCTGTCATCCAGATCGTTGGGGTCCATCTCGACACTGATTTCAGGTGCGAGCCCGAAGGTGAAATGACGCCGCAGACAGTCCATCAGGCTCTTTATGTCCTCCGGCTTCAGCATGGTGGGCGAGCCGCCGCCGAAATGCACGGCACTCACCACCGCGTCAGGCGAAACAAGCGCGCCAACGGCGGCAATCTCCTGCTTAAGCGCTTCAAGATAAACGGCAATCGGCTCGTATTTCAGCGTGTGCTTGGTGTGGCAGGCGCAGAACCAGCACAGCCGGTCGCAATAGGGAATATGCAGATAAAGCGACAGGCGATTCCTGTGACCGAGCGCGCCGAGCCAGCGGCGATAGATGCAATTATCGATTCCCTCGTGGAAATGCGGCGCGGTCGGATAGCTCGTGTAACGCGGCACTGCACCCGAATATTTGTGAAGAAGTTCGGTATTCATCGCCCGATTTGCCTTTTATCAAGAAAATGTCGATTTCCTCTCTCTCAGTAGCGGCTGCGACAGTTTGCAACTTTGACTTCAATCAAATTGCGCCGTAAGTTCTTGCTAAAGTAGACGCGGGGGCGACGGCTACGTGGCGAAAGCCTTGCATGAGACCGGATTTGACACCTACGGTCGCAATCGTCCTGAAAAAGCCAGCATTGGAAAAGGCTTATGGACACGCTGCAAAAGACCATCCACAATTCGGAAGAACCTGTCGTTTGTCGCTCCTGCGAGGCGCGCCATGGCGGGCTTTGCAGCAGCCTGACGCCGCAACAGCTTTGCGAACTGAACCGCCATTCCAGCCGCAAGAAACTGGAAGCGGGCAATGAGCTTCTCGGTCAGGGCGAACTCGTCACCTCCTACGGCAATATTTTGAACGGCGTGGTGAAGCTGTCGAAAATGATGTCGGATGGCCGCCAGCAGATCGTCGGCCTGCAATTTGCACCGGACTTTCTCGGCCGCCCGTTCATGGCGGAAAGCAAGATGACGGCGGAAGCCGCAACCGATGTGGAGATTTGTCTCTTCCCGCGCCGCGTCGTCGACCGCATGGTTTCCGAAGTGCCCGATATGGAACGTAAGCTCCACAACCAGTCCCTGAAGGAACTGGACGAGGCGCGCGACTGGATGCTGACGCTCGGGCGCAAATCGGCGCAGGAAAAGGTTGCCAGCTTCCTTTATTTGATCGCCACCCATATCGACCCGGAAAACGACGACAAATCCTGCTTCGACCTGCCGCTCTCACGCGCCGATATCGCCGATTTCCTTGGCCTCACCATCGAAACAGTTAGCCGCCAAATGACCAAGCTGCGCAAGGAAGGCATTATCCGTATCGAGAACAATCGGCATATCACGGTGCCTCATCTCAACGCGCTGAGCGAAGCCGCGGGCAACGACTGACGGAATTCGTCTTCTCACCGGCCCTGAAGCACAGGTGTTCCGAAGTTGATGTCCGGTGCCCGCGCCTGAGCGGGTGCAAGCGCAAAACCGGCAAGAACCAGCAAAGCGGCGATGCATTTCATGATATTTCACCCCGTGCCCCGCTTTTTTTAAGCGGCCTGTTTGTTATGGCCGCATCATAGCTGGCAAACCGCATCCATCCGCTTAAGATCTTGGGTAAGCGGATAGTTCAAAGGCAGGGTAAAGAAGGGGTTATGATTGCCGGACGGCGCGCGCCGTCTAATGTCTTTACGGAAGGCTCGGCATCGCCACAAGTTTCTTCTCCCCGCCGGGGAGAAGGTGGCCCGAAGGGTCGGATGAGGGGGCAAGCTCGCGGGTTATCACTACCCTCGCCCCTTCATCCCGCTGCCGCGACCTTCTCCCTGGCGGGGAGACGAAACAAGCGGCAATCGTTCGTTCCATTGGGGGGATGTGAAGTGGTTAAAGCGCAGTCTAGCGAACCGCGTCAAATGCCCGGCATAATCTCACTGCGAAGCGGCAGGTGTCGCAACCGGCTTCTGGTTTTCGGCGAGCGCCCGCAATTCGGCAACCCGGCGATTATATTCAGCTTCGGAAATCTGCCCGTTTTTCCGCGCCGCGCCGAGACGCGAGAGGTTTGCTTCCATGGTGGAAGCCTCATCCTCACCCATCTGGGTGCCGGCGGCCGTCAGCGGCTGGGCGAAAGTGGGATAGGTGCCGGTGTCGCGCTTCTGGCTGACCGCAGTGTCGCTGACCGGGCGCGGGCCGACGATTTCGGCCGTCGGGCGGCGCAAATGGGCGGGCGCGACAATCGGCTCCGGAGCCTTGCAGGCGGCAAGCGTGGCGGCGAGCATTACGCCGGAGAGCGAAAGAACAGCGATTCTTGCCGCATTTTCCGCATATGTTCCCCATGTCCCCATGTGCTTGCCCATCGTCATGTTCCGCCTGTAAGGATATCGCCGATATCGAATTCGACTGCGGTTCGGCCCTTTGCGGCCTCCCCTTGCTGGTGGAACTTGTATTCGTTTTCATGCAGAATGTGCAAACACAAATTTGGTGGAGGATGGCGCATGGCAGGTGTTGACGGCGGCGGTGAGAAAAAGGGCGGCAAAACGCCCGGCTTCGACGCCAGTTCCGCCCAGGCCTACCTGATCCGCGACCCGGAAACCTTCGCGATCAACATCGCCCGTGCGCTCGAAAATCTTGGCAAAGCCGCCTCAGAATGGCTGGCGCCGCGCGAACGCGGTGACATCCCCCAAACCAGCGCCGATCCTGTGACCGATCTGGTCAAGACGCTGTCCGATGTCGCCGAATATTGGATGGCCGAACCGAAGCGGTCACTGGAGGCGCAGACCCATCTTCTCTCCAGCTACTACGATCTGTGGACGAAATCGCTGGCGCAATTTTCCGGCGACGCCGATTCGCCCCCGGAAAATGTGGCCGAAAGCGGCCCCGCACAACGCAGAAGCAAGCGTTTTGCCGATGCCGACTGGCAGACGAATCCGTTCTTCGATTTCCTGCTGAAAGCCTACCAGACCACGGTCGGTTTCGCCGACCGGATGGTGACGGAAGCCGATGGGCTGGATGAGCATACCCGCACCAAGGCGCTGTTTTACATGCGGCAGGTGACGGAGGCGCTTTCGCCCGCCAATTTCGTCTTCACCAATCCGCAGGTCTTCCGCGAAACGGTCGCCTCCAGCGGTGCCAACCTCGTCAAGGGCATGGCGCAGCTGGCGGAAGATGTCACGGCCGGCAACGGTCATCTGAAACTGCGCCAGACCGACTACAGCAAATTTGTCATCGGCCAGAATATCGCCGTCACATCAGGCAAGGTGGTGGCGAAAAGTCCGCTCTGCGAAATCATCCATTATGCCCCGACGACGGAAAAGGTCTTCAAACGGCCGCTGCTGATCGTCCCGCCCTGGATCAACAAATTCTACATTCTCGATCTCAATCCGCAGAAATCCTTCGTCGGCTGGTGCCTTGAACAGGGCCACAGCGTCTTCATGGTCTCCTGGATCAACCCGGATGCGCGCCTCGCCGACAAGGGCTGGGACGACTACATCAGGGAAGGTATCGATTTCGCGCTCGACACGATTGAGGAGCGGACCGGTGAAAAGGACATCAACGCCATCGGTTATTGCGTCGGCGGCACGCTTTTATCCTCCGCGCTGGCGCTGCATGCGCAGCAAGGCGATGAGCGCATCCGCAGCGCCACGCTACTGGCCGCCCAGACCGATTTCACCCATGCCGGCGATCTCAAGGTCTTCATCGATGAAGGCCAACTGGCGGCGCTGGACAAGCACATGCAGGCGGTCGGTTATCTCGATGGCTCGATCATGGCGACCGTATTCAACATGCTGCGCGCCTCCGATCTCATTTGGCCCTATGTGGTCGATAACTACCTGCGCGGCGCCGAGCCCCTGCCCTTCGATCTGCTCTACTGGAACTCCGATTCGACCCGGGTGACCGCCGCCAGCCACTCGTTTTATCTGCGCAATTGTTATCTCGAGAACAATCTCGCCCGTGGGCTGATGCGGGTCGCCGGCAAGCGGATCAATCTCGGCGATATCAAGATCCCGGTCTATGATCTCGCCACCCGCGACGACCATATCGCGCCGGCGAAATCGGTTTTCACGGGGGCCGCGCTGTTCGGCGGGCCGGTCGAATTCGTGCTCGGCGCATCCGGCCATATCGCAGGCGTTATCAATCCGCCGCAGCTTGAAAAGTACCAATATTGGACAGGCCCATCACCGGCCGGAGACTTCGACGCCTGGCAGGCCGCCGCCACCGCCCATAAGGGCTCCTGGTGGGTCCACTGGCAGAACTGGATCGAAAGCCAGAATGCCGAAAGGGTGAAGGCGCGTAAGCCTGGAGACGGCAAACGCCCGGTGCTCGGCGATGCGCCGGGAACCTACGTCCTTTCGTAGGATGACGGTGAAAAAGATGACCACACACGACAGAAAGGTGTCTTCCCCTGGCGTTCACCTCATCCTCATTCCTGTAACAAGCACAGGGATGAGGGATAAAAGACCCCGCAAACACACACGCTTATCTTCAAGGCATCATGTTCTTCACACCCCCGCTTATTCCCGCAACGTTGATCTCCCGCTATAAGCGTTTCCTCTTCGATGCCGTTCTGGAAGACGGCACGGCGATCACCGGCTCCTGCCCCAATACCGGCTCGATGCGCGGGCTGACGACACCGGGCTCCCGCATATGGCTGTCCGAACATGACAGCCCCACGCGCAAGTACCGGCACATGCTGGAAATGGTCGAGGCCGATGGCACTACGGTCGGCATCAATACCGGCATGCCGAACCGGCTGACGGAAGAGGCGCTCCTGAACGGCCGAATCCCCGAACTTGCCGGCTATTCGACGATCCGGCGCGAACAGAAATACGGCCGCAATTCCCGCATCGATTTTCTCCTATCCGAACCCGGCCGGCCGGATGCCTATGTGGAAGTCAAGAACGTGCATTTCATGCGCGAGCAAGGCCTCGCCGAATTTCCCGATACCGCCACCAAACGCGGTGCCAAGCACCTGGACGAGCTGGGTGACGCAGCGGAAGCAGGTTACCGTTCGGTGATGCTCTATCTCATCCAGCGCGACGATTGCGACCGGATGCGCATCTGCGACGATCTCGATCCCGTTTATGCGCTGGCGTTTCAGCGGGCAATAGTGCGCGGCGTGGAGGCCTATGCGGTGAAATGCACGGTCTCGCCCTCACAAATTTCGGTCAGCGGAACGGTTAAGATGGACGAATGGCGTCCGGCTGTTTTATGAACAGGAACGTAAAGACACAGAAAGCACTATGATGGTCACCTATATCGACGCAGCCTCCGCCCCCCTCAAGAATACCGGCGTCATCCGCCTCTATACGCCTGAGGATTTCGACGGGATGCGCAAAGCGTGCCAGTTGACGGCCCGCTGCCTCGATGAACTGGCGGCCATCGTCAAGCCGGGTGTGACGACCGACGCC
Organism: Agrobacterium sp. ST15.16.055; assembly: GCF_027956555.1. NCBI lineage: Bacteria > Pseudomonadati > Pseudomonadota > Alphaproteobacteria > Hyphomicrobiales > Rhizobiaceae > Agrobacterium > Agrobacterium sp. ST15.16.055. The sequence continues at coordinate 211,077 of NZ_JAQKGN010000006.1, read as the reverse complement.
ATCGACCGTTTCGTCTTCGAATTCGGCGCCGACCACGGTGCGCTGCCGGCGACGCTGAATTATCGCGGTTATACGAAATCCGTCTGCACCTCGATCAACCACGTCGTCTGCCACGGCATTCCGGATGAAAAGCCGCTGCGTGAGGGCGACATCGTCAATATCGACGTGACCTATGTGCTGGACGGCTGGCATGGTGATTCGAGCCGCATGTATCCGGTCGGCCAGATCAAGCGTGCGGCAGAACGCCTGATGGAAGTGACCTATGAATGCCTGATGCGCGGTATCGCGGCTGTAAAGCCCGGTGCGCGCACCGGCGCCATCGGCGCGGCCATCCAGGCCTATGCGGAAGCGGAGCGCTGCTCTGTCGTACGTGATTTCTGCGGCCATGGCGTCGGACGCCTGTTCCACGACACGCCCAATATCCTGCATTACGGCCAGCCGGAAGAAGGGCCGGAAATCCGCGAAGGCATGATCTTCACCATCGAGCCGATGATCAATCTCGGCAAACCGCATGTGAAGGTGCTTTCGGACGGCTGGACCGCGGTGACGCGTGACCGTTCCCTCTCCGCGCAATATGAACATGCTGTCGGCGTCACAGCCACCGGCTGCGAAATCTTCACGCTGTCACCGGGTGGTTTTGATCGTCCGGGCTTGCCGCCGCTTCCCCCCGCATAAGGCCAGACCCGCCCATGGCAAAACGCCCCGCCCCGCCTTCCGCCGATCTTTCCAAAACTCCCGGCTTTCAGGCGGGCGAAGGCGATCTGTTCGGCGAGACGGATGAGCGCGGCTTTTTTGCCGAACCGCGAAGCGGCGCGAAAAGGCCGGCAGCCATCGTCGAACAAGAAACCGATGCCGCCCACTATCACGGACATCGGGAGCGGCTGCGCGCGCGTTATCGCGATGGCGGTGACACAGCCCTTGCCGATTACGAATTGCTGGAGCTTCTTCTCTTCCGGCTGATACCGAGGCGCGATACCAAACCCATTGCCAAGGCCCTGATCGCCCGTTTCGGAACGCTTGGCGGCGTGCTCGGCGCGCCCTTGCCGTTGTTGCAGGAGGTGAAGGGCGTGGGCGAAACCGTGGCGCTCGATCTGAAGCTCGTCGCCTCCGTTTCCCAGCGTATGCTGAAAAGCGAGATCCGCAACAAGCAGGTGCTTAGCTCCTGGTCCTCGGTCATCGATTATTGCCACGCCGCCATGGCCCATGAAACGCGCGAACAGTTCCGCGTCCTGTTCCTCGACAAGCGCAACGTCCTGATCGCCGATGAGGTGCAGGGTCAAGGAACCGTGGATCACACACCGGTCTACCCGCGCGAAGTGGTGCGCCGCGCCCTTGAGCTTTCATCTACTGCTTTGATTTTAATACATAATCACCCAAGCGGAGACCCGACCCCTTCGCGCGCGGATATCGAGATGACCAAGACCATCGTCGATACGGCAAAGCCGCTCGGCATCACCGTCCACGACCACATCATCATCGGCAAGGACGGCCACGCCAGCTTCAAAGGCCTTCGGTTGATCTGAAGAAAACGCGAAAGTTTAACGCGAGCTGCAACCCATAGAGGCGACATCAACACAAAATTAACACCTATAAATTAGCATTTCCGAAAATAATAAATCAAGGCATCGAACCTTGATGCCAAAAGGAACGGGGGTGCTTTATGTTTAATGGAGTGCGTTTCTTTCGCGATAGATCCGGCTCGTCTGCTGTCGAGTTCGCCATCGTCGCACCGATATTCTTTCTCGTCCTGCTCACCATGATCGCCTATGGCATTTATCTTATGGCGGCCTATTCGGTGCAGCAGATCGCCGCCGACGCGGCGCGGACGGCGGTTGCCGGCCTCAATACGACCGAGCGCCAGCAGCTTGCCCGGGATTTCGTCACAAAAAGCGACCTCAGTTACGCCTTCATGGACAAGAGCCGCTTCACCGTCGATGTCGCCACCGATCCCGCCAATGCCAACCAGTTCACGGTGAAGGTTGAATATGACGCCCGCGATCTGCCGATCTGGAGCCTCTACAGCTACACCCTGCCAGAACCGGTCATCCGGCGTTTTTCCACCATCCGGATCGGAGGAGTATGACATGCGGACCATTCCTTCCCTGCTTCCCCGCTTCCTCAAGGATAAAACGGGCAACATCGCCATTTCGGCCGGGCTCACCGCGCCGCTTTTCATCGGCATATTGGCGCTGGGCGTCGACTACGGTTATCTGACATTGCAGAAACGGCAATTGCAGCAGACCGCCGATCTCGCCGCCATCTCGGCGGCAGCCAATGCCACGGACGCCGAAAAGGCGGTCCAGCAATATTTCGCCCTCAACGGCATGGACCTCGGGGTCAAGACGGACAAAGGTCTTTTGACCGCCAAGGGGCTGGAACCCTTCGATCCCCAGAATGAATTTGCCAGCAGCAAGGGTTATGCCGAAGTCATCAAGGGTCACTATGAGCCGGATGCGACAGTTCCGGTCGGCCAGCGTTTCGTCGATAACGCCCTGCCCACCAATGCGATCAAGGTGAACATCGTCGAACAGGGGCAGATATTCTTCGCCTCCGCCTTCACCACGCCCCCGAAGGTTTCGGCGGTCGGAACGGCCTCATCCCAGAAGATCGCGGCATTTTCAGTGGGATCGCGGCTGGCGAGCCTTGATGAGGGGATTCTCAACAGCCTGCTCGGCGGCCTTCTCGGCACCACGGTGTCGTTGAAGGTCATGGATTACCAGGCGCTTCTCGCCGCCGATGTCAATGCGCTGAAGATCGTTGAGGCGCTGGCCATCGATCTCAACCTCACCGCCGGCACCTATAAGGATGTGTTGCAGACGGAAATCAGCTACGGCAAATTCCTCGACGTGCTGACGAAAACCTCCGGCCTGCAGCCGGCGGTCGTCAACATTTTGAATACGCTGCAAAAAGCGGTCAACAAGAGCAACGTCAAGATCAAGCTCGAAGAAATCCTCAATCTCGGCCCCTTCTCCGACAAGCTGATCGGCACGGGTGAAAACCTCAAGGTCACCGCCGGCGTCTTCGATCTCATCAACGCCGCCGCCGTAGCGGGCAATGGCGGCAACCAGCTGGGCCTTAATCTCAACGCCAATCTTCTCGGCCTCGCCTCGGTCAAGGCAACGCTTGCCATCGGTGAACCGCCCGTCGAAACGCCATCGCTCGCCGTCGGTGGTCAGGGCACCATCGTGCGCACCGCGCAGACCCGGCTTGCGGTCAATGTCGTGGTCGATGGCCTGCAGGCCATTGCCGGTCTCAAGGTCAATCTCCCGCTTTATGTGGAAGTCGCCCATGCCGAAGCCCGGCTCGCCGATATCAGATGCACCGGCGGCGGACAGGGCACGGTGGACGTGGAAGTCGTTCCCGGCGTTGCGGAAATCGCACTCGGCAATGTCGATACCTCGGCCTTCGCCAATTTCGGCAAGGATCCGCGCGTGACCAAGGCAGCCATCGTGGATTCGGCACTGCTTGCCATTAACGGCAGCGCCCTCATCAATGCCACCAATATGACAAAGACGAAGCTAACCTTCACCCAGTCGGATATTACACAGGCCAAGATCAAGAGCGTCTCGACCAAAGACACCGTCACGACGCTGGTCAGTTCGCTGTTGAAGAACCTCAACCTCGATATCAGGCTTCTTTTCATCAACCTTGATCTGGGGGGCCTCGCGGTCATCCAGTCGGCGCTGGCCAACACGCTGGCGACGGTCACAGCGCCGGTCGATCAACTGCTCTACAATGTGCTTCTGGTTCTCGGCGTCAAGATCGGCGAAGCGGATGTCCGGGTGACCGATGTCCGCTGCCAGCAGCCCGCGTTGGTTCAGTAATCTGGCACCACGCACGAAAAAGCCGCCGGATGGTCTCCCGGCGGCTTTTTTGTTTTATACGCTCATTGCCTGGATCAGGCGTTGGCAATCGCCAGACGCTTCTCGTCGCGGCCGCTCTTCATGCGCTCGGATAGCAGGAATGCCAGTTCCAGCGCCTGATCGGCGTTGAGGCGCGGGTCGCAATGGGTGTGGTAACGGTCGGACAGCGAATCCGCCGTCACGGCGCGCGCACCACCGGTGCATTCCGTCACGTCCTTGCCGGTCATCTCGATGTGGATGCCGCCCGGATGCGTGCCTTCGGCACGGTGAATCTGGAAGAAGCTTTCGACTTCCGAAAGGATCCGCTCGAACGGACGCGTCTTGTAGTGATTGAGCGTGATCGTGTTGCCATGCATCGGATCGCAGGACCACACGACCTTCCGGCCCTCCTTCTCCACCGCACGGATGAGCTTCGGCAGGCTGTCCGCCACCTTGTCATGGCCGAAACGGCAAATCAGCGTCAGGCGGCCGGCCTCGTTCGCCGGGTTCAGCGCGTCGATCAGTTCGATCAGATTGTCAGGCGTCAGCGACGGACCGCATTTCAGACCGATCGGGTTCTTGATGCCGCGGAAATATTCCACATGCGCATGGTCGAGCTGACGCGTGCGGTCACCGATCCAAAGCATGTGTCCAGAGGTCGCGTACCAGTCGCCGGACGTTGAATCGACGCGGGTAAGCGCCTCTTCGTAACCGAGAAGCAGCGCTTCATGGCTGGTGAAGAAGTCGGTCTCGCGCAGGCTCGGATTGCTGTCAGCGCTAATGCCGATCGCCTTCATGAAATCCATGGTTTCGGAAATCCGGTCGGCCAGTTTGCGGTAACGATCCGCCTGCGGGCTGTCCTTGATGAAGCCGAGCATCCACTGGTGAACGTTTTCGAGATTGGCATAACCGCCCATCGCGAAAGCGCGCAGCAGGTTCAGCGTCGCCGCCGACTGGCGATAGGCGTCGAGCTGGCGCTCCGGGCTCGGAATGCGCGAGGCTTCGTTGAATTCGATACCGTTGATGATGTCACCGCGGTAGGACGGCAGGGAAACGCCATCCTGCACTTCAACATTGGAAGAGCGCGGCTTGGCGAACTGACCGGCAATGCGGCCGACCTTCACGACGGGCAGCTGCGCGCCATAGGTCAGCACGACGGCCATCTGCAGGAACGCGCGGAAGAAGTCGCGGATGTTGTCTGCACCGTGCTCGAGGAAGCTTTCAGCGCAATCGCCGCCCTGCAGCAGAAAGGCGTTGCCTTCGGCCACATTGGCAAGCTGTTTTTTGAGGCGACGGGCTTCACCGGCAAACACCAGCGGCGGGTAGGTCGCAAGCGTGGCTTCGGTCGCCGCAAGTGCAGCCGCATCAGGATATTCGGGAACCTGCTGGATCGGTTTCTGCCGCCAGCTGCCGGGGGTCCAATTCTGTGCCATGTTCTTAACCCTTTTTTCGCCCGCGCGACGTCGCGCGGCCGCCTCGAAAAATTGAGCGGCTTATAGCTCCAAGCATCGGCTTTGCATAGCCGATCCCTGAGCTAACAGGCTCATTCTGCCCGTTTTGGGCGTTCCAGACGTACAAAAGTCAATTCAAACGATTTAACAACCCCGCCGCCATTCGAAAACTTCGCTTTCAAAGGGCGGCAGGCTGATGGGGGCGGCGATTATATCGCGCCTGTACCGACGTTAAACACGCTCGCCATTCACGACGCGATAGCTCGGCGAATACATCGTCACCAGTTCCTCGGACGCTGTCGGATGAACCGCCATGGTGCGGTCGAAATCATCCTTGGTGCAGCCGGCTTTCAGCGTGATGCCGAGAAGCTGCGCCATCTCTCCCGCCTCATGGCCGAGAATATGCGCGCCGACGACTTTACGGTCGCTAGCATTGACGATCAGCTTCATGATCGTCTTTTCCTGACGGCCGGACAACGTCGCCTTCATCGGCCGGAACTGTGCGCGATAAACTTCCAGTTCCGGATATTTCTTGCCCGCTTCCTCTTCCGAAAGACCGACGGTGCCGATCTCCGGCTGCGAGAACACCGCCGTTGCGATCAGCTCGTGATCCGGCTTCGTGGGGTTGTTCTTGTATTCGGTCTCGATGAAGCACATGGCCTCGTGGATCGCCACCGGCGTCAGTTGTACCCGGTCGGTGACGTCGCCCAGCGCGAAGATACCAGGCACGTTGGTGCGCGAGTAATCATCAACGATGATCGCGCCCCGCGCATCCAGCTTCACACCGGCGTTTTCGAGACCGAGGCCCTTGGTGTTCGGATCTCGCCCGAGCGCCAGCATCACCAGACCGACATGCAGCGAGCTACCCTGTTTGGTGCGCGCCACGAAACCGCCCGCACCATCCTTGCTGACTTCCTCGATGATGTCTTCGAGAATGATGCGGATGCCCTTAGCCTCCATCGCCTCATGCAGACCCTTGCGCATGTCGTGATCGAACCGCGAGAGGATTTCCTTGCCGCGGTAAATCAGTGTCGTTTCAACGCCGAGCCCATGGAAGATATTGGCGAATTCGACAGCGATATAACCGCCGCCGGCAATCAGGATCGATTTCGGCAGTTCTTCCAGATCGAAGGCCTCGTTGGAGGAGATCGTCAGCTCATGGCCAGGCAGCGCCATGTGCTCGTTCGGCGTGCCGCCGACAGCGATCACGATACGCTCGGCGGTGAAGGTCTCGCCGGTTTTTGTCAGCTTCACGGTATGGGCGTCGACCAATTCCGCCCGGCTGTCGAAAATATCGGCCTTGGCGTTTTCCAGACCCTTGCGGTAGAGCCCCTCGAGACGGGTGATTTCCTTGTCCTTGGCAGCGATCAGCTTCTTCCAGTCGAAGCTGCGCTCGCCGACGCTCCAGCCAAATCCTTCCGAGTCCTCGAAATGCTCCGGGAATTGCGAGGCATAAACGAACAGCTTCTTCGGCACGCAGCCGCGGATGACGCAGGTTCCGCCATAGCGATATTCCTCGGCGATCGCCACGCGCTTGCCGAGCGAGGCCGCCACGCGGCCGCTACGCACGCCGCCGGAACCGCCACCGATGACGAAAAGATCGTAGTCATAAGCTGTCATAGTCAAAACCCCTGATCAAAACCGCCGTCCTCAGCCTCGAGACGGGCGGCGGCGCATTCACGGCACATATAGGTGCTGCGACGCACAAATGAAAAGCCCGGTCTTGCGGCCGGGCTTTGAATATTTCTGAATTGTCCGTTCACCCAATCAGGGCTTGGGAGCCGCCGGAGCGCCGCCCGTGGCGTTCTGATCGGCCGGAAGCGGCTTCAGATCGGCGCCGGCAACCTTCTGCAGTTCCGACATGCTGGAAGCGTTGAGGTCGCGGTTGATGCCGGCGGCCCAGATATCGGCGGCCTTCATCAGTTCGCGCGTGGCGATCGGGCCGTCCTTCAGGAGCTTCTTGCCGGCTTCGCTGCTGTAGAAGGTGGAAATGGCGTTCAGCTCTTCAACGGTGAAGGCGCGCGCATAGGTGAGCGCTGCTTCGCGCTCCAGATCGGCGCGGCGCGGCGCAAGCTCGAGAGCCTTCGCGTCAACAGTCTCGGTGATCGCATCCTGAACGTTCGGCGAAGCCTGAATGAGTTCGGCCTTCAGACGCTCCGCCAGACCCGGCAGAATGTCGTCGAAACGGTCGGTAACGCCAAGAGAAGTGATCGCCTGCCGTGCGGCGGCGATATGCGCTTCCGAAATTTCCTGGGCGCGTGCGGCAGTACCGAACGCGATGCCGGAAATGAGGATCGAAGCAGCGGCAGCTTTGCCCAGTCCCGCTAGTTTGACCATGAAAATCTCGCTCCTGTTATACTGCCTGCATCACGCGGGCGCCTTCAGGACCCGCGATAATGGCAAGCGATGCCAAATTTATGAAAAGTCCGTGCTCGACGACGCCGGGAATCGTGTTCAGCTCGCGTGCTAGCGCTTCTGCATCAGGAATACGGCCAAAAGATGCGTCGAGGATAAGGTGCCCGCCATCGGTCATGAAGGCGCCGTCGCCGGAAGAGCGCAGCGCAAGCGTGCCGGAAAGCCCGGAACGCGACGCCAGTTTTTCGATGGCGATACGCGTCGCCACCTGGCCGAAAGGGTTGATTTCGATGGGAAGCGGAAAAGCGCCCAGCGTCTCCACCACCTTGCTCTGGTCGGCGATCACAATCATGCGGGCGGATGCCGCCGCAACGATCTTTTCGCGCAGAAGCGCGCCGCCGCCGCCCTTGACGAGGCGCAGCGCATGATCGACCTCATCCGCACCGTCGATGGTCAAATCCAGTTCCGGCAATTCATCCAGCGATTTCAGCGGAACGCCAAGCTCGACGCACAGGCGCGCGGTGCGCTCGGATGTCGGCACGCCCTCGACCTTGAGCCCTGCCGCGACCTTCTCGGCCAAAAGCCTGACGAATTCCTCGGCCGTCGAGCCCGTGCCGATACCGAGCCGCATCCCATCCTGTACATGGGACAATGCGGCCTCGGCGGCCTTGATCTTCATCTGGCGGGCATCCATGTGCCTGAAACTCCGGTAGCTTTATCGTCGCCGTGCTGTTTACACGGGTCGAAAGCCAAACGAAAGCCTTTTTCAAGGCAACGAACAGAACGTTGTGACGCGGTTGCAAAGACAGGCCCGTTTGCCTAGGCTTGGCGGGAATGAAAGCATCGATCGCTCAGCACCCGCATTCTGCAAGAGGCCAGTTCCCGTGACATCCCGCCTGCTCTCCCCCCTCGCCATTTTCGATCTCGACGGCACGCTGGTCGATACCGCCGCCGACCTCGTCTCAAGCCTCAACCACACCATCGCCGCAGCCGGGCTTGCGCCCGTCACCTATGACGACCTGACGCATCTCGTCGGCCAGGGCGCGCGGGTCATGATCAAGCGCGCCTTCGCGCTGCGCGAAACGGAACTGCCGGAAGCAGAGATCGATCCGCTTTATGAGCGCTTCATCACCCATTACCGCGCCGAAATGCCCGGCGAAAGCCAGCCCTATCCCGGCATTATCAGCGTGCTGGATGCACTTTCCGAAGCGGGCATCACGCTCGCCGTCTGCACCAACAAGACCGAAATCCTCGCGTTACCGCTGCTCGAAAAACTGGGCCTCAGCCGATATTTCACCGCCATCACCTGCGGCGATACGTTTGAATTCCGCAAGCCGGATGCCCGCCATATCCTCGGCACCATCGAAAAGGCCGGCGGCGACCCGCAGCGCTCGATCATGGTCGGTGACAGCATCAACGACATTCTCGCCGCCAGACGCGCGGCCGTGCCATCCATCGGCGTCACCTTCGGTTATTCGGATGTGCCGATGGTTGAACTGGAGCCGGATGTGGTGATCGACGATTTCACCGAATTGACGCCGGCGCTGTTCGAAGAACTGGTTGCGAAGGGCGAAGCGGCTGCCTGAGAGGCCGGGCCGCTTCATCCAGCCCTTATCAAACAAAAAGCGCCGTTTCCGGCGCTTTTCTCTTGACGATATGCCGATCAGATCGACGCAGCCCGCGCCTTCGTCGTCACGGCAAAGGCCTTCTGCACATAGCTGTCACGATCATAGACATCGTCAAAGAACTGCACCTTGCCGTCCTTGTCCGGCCACGCGGTGAAATAGGCCACGTAGACCGGAATCTTCTCCGGCACCTGAACGGCGCGGTTCTTGCCCGACGCGATCTGCTCGCCGACCTTGTCGACGCTGGTGCCAAGAACGGCGGCGGCCATGCGGCGCGGATCGACGAGGCGGATACAGCCGTGGCTCAGCGCCCGCATGTCGCGGTTGAAGAAGCTCTTGGCAGGCGTGTCATGCATGTAGATGGCATGTGCATTGGGGAACAGGATTTTCAGATCGCCCAACGCATTGTCGCTGCTCGGCGGCTGGCGCACGGAAACGGCGTTGGTGGAGCCATACCAGTTGACGCTGGTGGAAGAGACCGCACGGCCGCCCACCTGCACTTCGTAACCGAGCCGGTCGAGATAGGACGGATCGCGGCGTAGCTTCGGCAGCATCTCGTTGACGATGATCGACTGCGGCACACCCCAATAGGGGTTGAACTCGACAGTCTGGATCTGGTCCTGAAAGAAATAGGTCTGGTTGGCCTTGGAGCCGACGACCACCTTCATACCGAACTGTTCCATGCCGTCATTGTGGTAGTAGGCCATGAACGCCGGCTGGTTGATGAAGACATAGCGCTGGCCGAGATCGGCCGGAAGCCAGCGGATCTGCTCCATGGCCACCTGCACCTTGGCGATCTTCGCGTCATTGCTTTCGCCGACCATGGCGCGCACGGTCGCGCGGCCGATAACGCCGTCCGGCTTCAGGCCGTTTTCGCTCTGGAACGCCTTCACCAGATCGACGAGATCGGGCGTATAGTCCGGCGTTTGCTGGTAAGCGGAAATGATTGCCGCATGCTCGGCCTTGAAGGCAGGCGAAGCGCGATGTTCGATGGCCATGACGACATTGGCCATATCCGCGCTGCTATTGCCCGGCTTTAGCAACAGATCGGCAGGAACGCGGACGACATGCGCTGCATCGCCCTCGTCGCGCAGGCGCGCAAGTTCAGCCTTCAGCGCCAGATATTCGGCGCTCGACGGTTCACGGCTGCGCAGATACGCGGCAACATCGGGGCTCAGGCCGGCAAGCTTCAGCACCGGTGCGAGGTTCACCGTCTTGCGCTTGAAATCGTGATAGCCGGAAAGCCGGTTCGGATCGACACGGCCGCGGGTCGTATCCTGAACATAGGCCAGAACCTTGGCGGAAAGCGCCAGCTCGAACTGCATCTGGGCCCGCTGATAGGCGTCGGACACGGGCGCCGAGGCCATCTCCACCGTCGTAGCGGTTGCAGCCGCGCCGGAAGCATTGGTGATGCTGGCCGTCACATCCTTTGCCGGTGGCGAAATGCTGTAATCGGCCGGATCGAGGCCGCTTTCATCGACCGTCTCGAGAAAGGCGATGACAGCGTTGGCGCGCGCGGTCAGCTCGCCTTCCGAAACCCACAGCGTCTTGCCGCCGGCGCCGTAATAGGCTTCCAGTGCCTTGGCGATCTCAGGGGTGGCGCTAAACTTCAGATTGGCAAGGCCTTCACCGAAATTCGCCGTGTTTACCGCACGGGCCGAATCCGCCTTGTAGTTGTAATAGCGCGGGCCTGAAACACGCGGCAATGGCTCGGGATCGGAAGCATCGGCGCTTTGGCCCGCACTCGATCCGGAGGGTGAGGTAACGATGCCGGCCGGCGGCAACTCGCCGCGATCCCGCGCGATCTTACCGGGGCCACCGCGCAGGAGGTCCATCAACGTTACCGCCCCGGCACTGCCGGGAAGAGCGGTGGAAACGGAAAGACCGAGAGCCAGCACCAGTGCTGCCGATGTTTTTCCAGATGTGACTTGCAATTTGATCCTCGTAGCACCCAGCACCGCCAGCAAAAGGCGGGCATCAGTTTCATGCCTGTCTAGCCGATAGACGGCCAGTTGAAAAGAAAACGCGAAAAAGCCCACAACCGTGCCGAAATGAACCTTATAATACAGCCAAAGCCATAAAAACGTAATTTCCAGAATTGGCGAGAATGGTTAAATTTCTATTTATTTCATTCACTTTGCCCTGCCCCATCAGCTCATCACGGCACCCCGGAAAGCCCGGTTCGCCGGCCATTTCGCGTCGTAGTAAAAATGACACGCCGGCACCTTTTTCGCCCCGCGCCGCGCCATACGGCGAAATCGCTTTTGCGCGGCGGGAAATATCTGCCTGCGCCGCATTGCAGCGCTTTCATTGCCGGCGCGATGATTCTATATATCGGCCGCGCAAGGCGGGCGAAGGCGCCGTTTTGGCGGAGGAAAACGAGGAAAAAGGCAAGATTGATGACAGCCACACGGACGGAAACCGATACATTTGGACCCATTGAAGTTCAGGCCGATCGCTATTGGGGCGCCCAGGCGCAGCGCTCGCTCGGCAACTTCAAGATCGGCTGGGAAAAGCAGCCCGCCTCTGTCGTTCGCGCGCTCGGCATCGTCAAGCAGGCCGCAGCCCGCGCCAATATGGCGCTTGCCGGCCTCGACCCGAAGATCGGTGAGGCCATCATCGCCGCCGCGCAGGAAGTGATCGACGGCAAGCTGACCGAGCATTTTCCGCTCGTCGTCTGGCAGACCGGCTCCGGCACCCAGTCCAACATGAACGCCAATGAGGTGATTTCCAACCGCGCAATCGAAATGCTCGGCGGCGAAATGGGCACCAAGAAGCCCGTGCACCCCAACGACCACGTCAATATGAGCCAGTCCTCGAACGACACCTACCCCACTGCGATGCATATCGCCTGCGTGGAAGAGATCGTTCATCACTTGCTGCCGAGCCTCAAGCACCTGCACAAGGCGTTGGAAGCCAAGGTCAAGCAGTTTGAGAAGATCATCAAGATCGGCCGCACCCACACGCAGGATGCAACGCCGCTGACGCTCGGCCAGGAATTCTCCGGTTACGCCGCGCAGGTCGCCTCCGCCATCGCCAACATCGAAACCACCCTGCCCGCGCTTTCCAAGCTCGCCCAGGGCGGCACCGCCGTCGGCACGGGCCTCAATGCTCCGGTTGGTTTTGCCGAAAAGGTCGCAGAGGAAATTTCCAAGATCACCGGCCTGCCCTTCGTCACCGCGCCGAACAAGTTCGAAGCGCTCGCCTCGCATGATTCCATGGTCTTCTCCCATGGCGCGATCAATGCGGCTGCGGCTGCGCTCTTCAAGATCGCCAACGACATCCGCTTCCTCGGCTCCGGCCCGCGCGCCGGTCTCGGCGAACTCTCGCTGCCGGAAAACGAACCCGGCTCGTCGATCATGCCTGGCAAGGTCAACCCCACCCAGTCGGAAGCGCTGACGCAGGTTTGCGCCCACATCTTCGGCAACAATGCAGCACTGTCCTTCGCCGGTTCGCAGGGTCACTTCGAGCTCAACGTCTATAACCCGATGATGGCCTACAACTTCCTGCAGTCGGTCCAGCTTCTGGGCGACGCCGCCGTCTCCTTCACCGACAATTGCGTCGTCGGCATCGAGGCCCGCGAAGACAACATCAAAAAGGGCGTCGAAAACTCGCTGATGCTGGTGACGGCGCTGAACGGCAAGCTCGGCTACGACATCTGCGCCAAGATCGCCAAGACCGCGCACAAGAACGGCACGACGCTGCGCGACGAGGCCGTTGGCGGCGGATACCTCACCAACGAGGAGTTCGACCAGTATGTGCGCCCGGAGAACATGATCGGGCCGAAGTAATCGGTTTGGATTTTGATGGAATGCAGAACGGGCCTTCGGGCCCGTTTTTTGTTTGCTGGAAGCCCATGACACTACCTCGCACAGCTGACAAGCTTTCCGCCAATACTCAACGTCATCCTCGGGCTTGACCCGAGGATGACGGAGGGAAGGTATCACCCAACAAAAAAGGGCCGCTGTCGCGGCCCTCTTCATCTCATTCAAACCGTCAAACCAGCCGGCTCTGCTCCACCGCCGCCTCAACGAAGCTGGCAAACAGCGGATGCGGGTCAAGCGGGCGGCTCTTCAGTTCCGGATGGTACTGAACGCCGATGAACCACGGATGGTCAGGATATTCCACCGTTTCCGGCAGGACACCGTCAGGAGACATGCCGGAGAAGACGAGGCCGCATTCTTCCAGACGGTCCTTGTAGTCCACATTCACCTCATAGCGGTGACGGTGGCGCTCGGAAATATCCGTGGAGCCGTAAATCTCGGCGATCTTGGTGTCTTTCTTCAGCGCCGCCTTGTAGGCGCCGAGGCGCATCGTGCCGCCGAGATCGCCCTTGGAGGAGCGTTTTTCCAACTCGTTGCCCTTCACCCATTCGGTCATCAGACCAACGACCGGCTCGGACGTCGGCCCGAATTCGGTGGAGGAGGCATGTTCGATGCCGGCCAAATGACGGGCCGCTTCAACGACCGCCATCTGCATGCCAAAGCAGATGCCGAAATAGGGCACGTTGCGCTCACGCGCGAACTGTGCCGCCATGATCTTGCCTTCCGAACCGCGCTCGCCAAAACCGCCCGGCACCAGAATGCCGTTGACCTTTTCGAGATAGGGCGTCGGATCTTCCTTTTCGAAGACTTCCGACTCGATCCACTCCAGCTTGACCTTGACGCGGTTCGCAAAGCCGCCGTGATGCAGCGCCTCGATCAGCGACTTATACGCGTCCTTGAGACCGGTATATTTGCCGACGATCGCAATCGTCACTTCGCCTTCCGGCGTGCGGATGCGGTTGCAAACCTCTTCCCACTGTTCCAGACGCGGCTTCGGCGCCGGCTCGATGCCGAAAGCGGCCAGCACTTCCGAATCGAGGCCTTCCTTGTGGTAGGCAATCGGAACGTCGTAGATATTCGCCACATCCAGTGCCTGGATGACGGCGGAAGGACGCACGTTGCAGAACAGCGAAAGCTTGCGGCGTTCGGCTTCCGGGATTTCCCGGTCGGCGCGCACCAAGAGGATGTCGGGATGAATACCGAGCGCCTGCAGCTCCTTGACGGAATGCTGGGTCGGCTTGGTCTTCAGCTCGCCGGCTGCCGGAATATAGGGCATCAGCGTCAGGTGAAGATAGATCGCCGTGCCGCGCGGCAGGTCGTTGCCGAGCTGACGGATCGCCTCCATGAACGGCATCGCCTCGATATCACCCACCGTGCCGCCGATTTCGCAGATGACGAAGTCGTAATCGTCATTACCTTCGGTGACGAAATCCTTGATCTCGTTGGTGACATGCGGAATGACCTGAACGGTCGCGCCGAGATAATCGCCGCGCCGTTCCTTGTCGATGATGTTCTTGTAGATGCGGCCGGTCGTGATGTTGTCGGTCTTGGTGGCTGAACGCCCGGTAAAGCGTTCATAGTGGCCAAGGTCGAGGTCCGTCTCGGCACCGTCATCCGTCACGAACACTTCGCCGTGCTGTGTCGGGCTCATGGTGCCGGGATCGACGTTCAAATAGGGGTCGAGTTTACGAAGCCGCACCCGATAACCACGGGATTGCAACAAAGCTCCGAGTGCTGCCGCGGCGATGCCCTTGCCTAGAGAGGAGACCACGCCGCCTGTGATGAATACATATCGCGCCATGGGATTCACCGGATACCTTTTTACCTCTGATTCCGCCAGCCAAAATTTCATTGTTTCGAAAATTCGCTGTTGACGAATCTGCGATGGGGCGAGCCGGAATGCGAACAAAAGAAAACCGGCAGGCTTTTGGCCTGCCGGAGCGTTAAATCAAAACCGGGCTTATTGACCGGTCGGAACTGCGTTCGGATCGGCTGGCTGCGCCGGGGCCGGCGCGGCCGTGCCGGAAGCGGCCGGAGCCGGGGTCGTCTGAGCCGGTGCGGCTGCACCATTGGTCGGAACGCCATTCTCAGCCGGAGCGGGCGTCGACGGCGTCGTTGACGGGCCGAGCGTGTCGAGAATGCCGTTACCCTGGCCCTGCGTGGCCGGAATACGGTTCAGAATGTCGGTCGGGCGCGATTCGTAGCGCGTCAGGAGACCGAGGCCGAGCGAGGTCGCGAAGAACAGCGCGGCAAGGATCGCCGTGGTGCGCGTCAGCGCATTGGCCGTTCCGCGCGCGGACATGAAGCCCGAACCGCCGCCGATACCGAGGCCGCCGCCTTCGGAACGCTGGATCAGGACCACGCCGACAAGCGCCAGCACGATCATGAGGTGAATAACAATCAAAACGGTCTGCATGACAATCCATTCCATGCCCCGCGCGGAGCACTACAAAGAAGGTTTCGCGGCTCTTTACATGAGGCGAAGGCTTATTCCAAGCCCCTTTCCCGCTCCACTCGCAGGAAAGCTCAGATCAAGCCGTCAGTTGCTCGTATGCCGCATAGATGGACAGGAAGTCGGAGGCTTTCAAGCTCGCACCGCCGATCAGCGCGCCGTCGACGTTTTCAACACCCATCAACTCCAGCGCATTGGCGGGCTTCACCGAGCCGCCATAGAGGATGCGCATGGTCTTGCCGGCGTCGCCGAAGCGCTTGACGAGTTCGTCGCGCATGAAGGCATGGGCCTCGCGCACATCGTCCACGGTGGGTGTCAGACCCGTGCCGATCGCCCACACGGGCTCATAGGCGATGACGGTATTTTCCGCCGTCGCCTCATCCGGCAGGGAGCCGGCGAGCTGGCGCTTGAGAATATCGAGCGTCTGACCCGCCTTGCGCTCATCCGCCGTTTCGCCGATGCAGACGATTGCGATGAGATCGGCCTGATGGGCGGCGGATGCCTTGGCGCGCACCAGATGATCGGTCTCGGCATGGTCGGTGCGGCGCTCCGAATGACCAACGATGACATGGGTGCCGAAGCAGTCGGCGATCATCTCAGCGGAAATATCGCCGGTGTGCGCGCCGGAGGCGTTCTGGTGGCAATCCTGAGCGCCGATCATCAGCGGGCTGTCATCGCAGAGCGCGGTGGCGACATAAAGCAAGGTCGAAGGCGGGCAGATCAGCGCATCCACCTTCTGGGAAAGCGCGCCCTTGACGCCCTCTGCCATGGCCTTGATCTGATCGAGCGAGGCACGTGTGCCGTTCATCTTCCAGTTTCCGGCTACAAGCGGTCGAACATTCGGCGTCATGCGTATCCCATTCCCTTTGTCTAGCAGCGCCGCTGGCGGCGCTCCAACCCTCGGCCTCCAGAGGCCCTTGATCACGACAGAAGCTCTGCCGGAATTTTCCCGGATATTCCTTTAGCCGCAGGCAGCGACAATTGGTACAAAAAAGCGGTGCAAGGGTTAAAACCAGCGGCGAATTTGAAAAGTTTGTCGTGAGGACGCCCTGAATGCTCCCCTAACGGCTCAAAATCCAGTTCAAGACCGCCCGCCAGTCGGTCATGCGCACCGGCGTTCCGTGGCTGCCGGTCTCGTAACGCGTGAACCGCGCCGGCTCGCCAGCCTTCAACAACGTGCGGAAGATCGTCGCCTGCTGATCGGCCGAATAAACCTTGTCGGCGCTGCCGTGGGTAAACCAGACCGGCTTCTTCGCCTTTGCAAAGGCGCTTTTCGGAAAATCCGGATCGACCGCCCCACCGAGGATCGCCATGCCCTTGAGATTGGCGACGGCCGCCTTGTCACGGCTGATGCCATAGCAGATGAAACTACCCATGGAGGCGCAGGTCAGAATAACAGGCTTACCGCCCGACTTTCCGGCCGCATCCGCAATCAGCGCCGCGATATCGGCAACGCCGTTCTCATCGAAGGAACGAACGCTTGGCGCATAATAGGTGCCTCCATTGGCAACAGCCAGATTTTTCAGCCTGTTGAAGTTGCCGCCGAAGGTGTAGTCGTTCATGCCGAGCCGCCGGTCACCGCCGCGCCCGTGGATGAAGATGACGGTGAAGGCCTGGCCGCTCGCCCGCCCGACGCGACCGACCTCAAGCGCCCTGCCCCCGGCGGAAACGGTTTCGAGCGCCTGCGCCTTCTTCGGCGTCATATCGACATATTGTCGTTTCACCCGGCGTTCCGGCACCTCGTCGCGACCGTTGATATCGCGCATTTCCTGATAGTCGATGACCTCGGACGCGCCGCCATCGCCGCTGGAAAGCACCGTATGGGCGGAAAACAGCTCATCCTTGAAGGGACGCAGCGGCCCATCAGCGGCAGAAGCCGCAACCGGCATTGCCGCCACAGTCAGGCTAAAAAGAGTACAAAACGTGAAATGAGCTGTGGACATGCCTTGGCTAACCGTTCATTCGTGGCTGCGAGACTTGCCATCGCAAAGCCGGCAGCGCAATCCTCCTGTTGCGAAACCCTGACACAATCGTGGCATAGGATGCGCCGCGTTTGCCAGACGGACCCTTGAATCGGACGGGAACCGCGTTTGGCGTTATGATTGACGCTACTGGCATAATGATTCGCATGGCGAAATTCTGACACACGCTTTTGAACTTTGGACATGATGGACGACAGCAACGATCTCTTCTCCGGTCTTCCGGCAGCACGAAACAGCGATACGGAAACGAACGGGGATGCCGCAAAGACGCCGGTGACCGCGGCCGCCAACGTGCCCGCCAACGCGAATGTGCAGCCGAAACCCGCAGCCGTTGCGGCCGTGACGCCGCCCGCCCCCGTATCACCGACCGGTGACGACTACGGCGCGTCCTCGATCCGCGTGCTCGAGGGGCTTGAGCCCGTGCGCATGCGCCCGGGCATGTATATCGGCGGCACGGACGAAAAGGCGCTGCACCACCTTTTTGCCGAAGTCATCGACAACTCCATGGACGAGGCCGTCGCCGGCCACGCCAATTTCATCGAGGTCCATCTCGATACGGAAGGTTTCCTGACCGTCACCGATAACGGCCGTGGTATCCCCGTGGAAAACCATCCGCAGGTGCCGGGCAAGTCGACGCTCGAAGTCATCATGACCAAGCTGCATGCCGGCGGCAAGTTCGACGGCAAGGCCTATGAGACATCCGGCGGCCTGCACGGCGTCGGTGTTTCCGTGGTCAATGCGCTCTCCGATCTTCTGGAAGTGGAAGTGGCGCGTAACCGCAAGCTTTACCGCCAGCGTTTCTCGCGCGGCCTGCCGATCGGTCCGTTGGAAGAGCTGGGCGACGTGCACAACCGTCGCGGCACCCGCGTGCGTTTCCATCCCGATCCGCAAATTTTCGGCGATCACGCGAAATTCGAGGCGGCCCGCATCTTCCGCATGGCCCGCTCCAAGGCCTATCTGTTCGGCGGCGTTGAAATCCGCTGGAGCTGCGATCCCGGCATGGTGCCGGCCGGTGGTGAAATCCCCGAAAAGGCCGTGTTCCATTTCCCCGGCGGCCTGAAGGACTATCTCGCCGCCACGCTCGGCAAGGAATTCACCGTCACCCGCGAAATTTTCTCGGGCCGCACGGAAAAGACCGGCGGCCACGGTGCGCTGGAATGGGCAGTCACCTGGTATGGCGGCGACACGCAGATCCATTCCTATTGCAACACCATCCCGACCCCTGAAGGCGGCACGCATGAGGCGGGCTTCCGCATCGCGCTCACCAAGGGCCTGAAGAATTATGCGGACCTGACGCAGAACAAGCGCGCCAAGGACATCACCACCGATGACGTGATGATCTCGGCCGCCGGCATGCTCTCCGTCTTCATCCGCGAGCCTGAATTCGTCGGCCAGACCAAGGACAAGCTCGCAACCGTCGAGGCCCAGCGCATCGTCGAAAACGCGCTACGCGATCCCTTCGACCATTATCTCGCCGGCAATCCGGGCGAAGCGGCAAAGCTGCTCGACTGGGTGATCGAGCGCGCCGAAGAACGCCTGCGCCGCCGCAAGGAAAAGGAAGTCAATCGCAAGACCGCCGTGCGCAAGCTACGCCTCCCCGGCAAGCTGGCGGATTGCGCCCAGAACACCGCAGAAGGCGCTGAGCTTTTCATCGTCGAGGGCGACTCGGCCGGCGGCTCGGCCAAGCAGGCGCGCAACCGCGCCAACCAAGCCATCCTGCCGCTGCGCGGTAAAATCCTCAACGTCGGCAGCGCCAGCCGCGAAAAGCTCTCCGCCAACCAGCAGATCGCCGATCTCATCCAGGCGCTGGGCTGCGGCACGCGCACAAAGTACCGCGAAGAGGATTTGCGGTACGAGCGCATCATCATCATGACCGATGCCGATGTCGACGGCGCCCATATCGCCTCGCTGCTCATCACCTTCTTCTATCAGGAAATGCCGGAACTCATTCGCGGCAACCATCTCTATCTGGCCGTGCCGCCGCTCTACAAGATCGCGCAAGGTGCGAAATCCGCCTACGCCCGCGACGACGCCCACCGCACTGAGCTGATGGAAACCATGTTCAAGGGCAAGAAGGTGGAAATCAGCCGCTTCAAAGGCCTCGGCGAAATGATGGCCGCGCAACTTAAGGAAACCACCATGGATCCCGAAAAGCGCACCCTGCTGCGCGTCGAGATCGACGACGTGGATTTCGAAGGAACCCGCGAGGCCGTCGACAATCTGATGGGCACCAAGGCGGATGCCCGTTTCCGCTTCATTCAGGAACGGGCGGCCTTTGCGGATAATCTGGATATCTGATCATCCGGACCACCCCTTGAAAGGCAGCGTATGGCGCTGCCTTTTGCTTTGATATGGAAGCAACATCTTGCGGATAGTACCCGGCACTACGCCGCAACATCCTCACGCACGCCCAGAACGCGGTCGATCAGGCCCCATTCCAATGCTTGCTCCGCCGTCATGAAAAAATCCCGATCCATGGCGGCTTCGAATTTCTCGTAACTGCGTTTGCAATGTTCGGCGTAAAGCCGCGTCATGCGGTGCTTGGTCTGCCGCATCTCTTCGGCATGGATCAGCATGTCCGACGCCTGCCCCTGGAAACCGCCCAGAGGTTGATGAATGTGGATGCTGGCATTGGGAAGGGCGCTCCGCTCGCCCGGTTCACCCGCCATCAGCAGAAACGATCCCATGGAGCGGGCCGTTCCCATGCAGAGCGTATGAACCGGTGCGCGGATATAATGCATGGTGTCATACATGGCGAGACCGCTGGTCACGACGCCGCCCGGCGAATTGATATAGAGATGGATCGGCTTCTTCGGGTTTTCCGCCTCGAGAAACAGCAACTGCGCGCAGACCAGCGCGGAAACCGTATCGTTCACCTCGCCGTTGAGGAAGATGATCCTCTCCCGCAACAGGCGGGAATAGATATCGAAAGACCTTTCTCCCCTGGAGGATTGTTCGACTACCATAGGGACGAGTTGCATCGCTTCGCGCATCGGCGAACTCCTGTCGTTAAGAAATGTCGGGGAACGGGAGGGATCAGGCCGCGAGCTTGATCGACGAACCGTTGTGATTTGCGGCGGCCTTTATCATCCGGCCGGTATTGACTGGCAAATCATGAATGATGCGCAGGCTGGTACCGCCTTGGGTATTCGCCGCGATCCTGAAGGTGACGGTGCTTTCCAGAAATGGCGGCGTGTCCTCCCGCAACCTGTAGCGCACTTCTTTGCCGGGCTTGATATCGATTGCTTCCGCTTCCGCCAGCGCCTCCGCCGGCAACCATATGGCGCGAAACGCCGGAATGCTGATGGCGCGCCACACTTTCTGCGGCGGCTCGTCCAGATCATATTCAAGCTCGATGCCCTTTTTAGGCGCTTCCGGTGTCTGCCTGTTCATTGGTCCATATCCTTCAGCAGGAGTTTGAGAGCCTCAATGCGCTGCGGCCAGTAGGCGCGATATTTGCCGAGCCAGGCCGCAATGCGCGTCAGCCCGTCCGGATCGACTTCGTAATTGACGAAACGGCCCTGCCGCTTCTCGACCACCAGCCCTGCCCCGCGTAACACTGAAAGATGCTGCGACATGGCCGGCTGGCTGATTTCGATCCCCTCACGCAGGGCGGAAGCGTTCATGGCGCCATCCGCCAGCTTTTCGAAAATGGCGCGGCGCGTCGGATCGGCCAGCGCCCGGAAAATATCGTTCTCTGTCATGACGACACATAAGCACACACTTATGTGATTCACAAGCCCTTTCGGGCGTGGAAAACGCGCCTTTTTCACGCTGATGGCACGAGGTGCCGTGAACGCTTTATCCCCTCGCGCGTTTTCATCCCGCCTGATACTCTTCGGGCCGGGAGCGATCAAAACAAGTGACTGCATTTACGGTCTTCATCATCATTCTTCTCTTGGTCATAGGGCCAAGCCTGTTTGTCGTCATCGGCAAACAGCGGGAAAGGACCATTCCCAAGCGCCCTTCCGCCGCCCTGCCCCTTGCCGAAGACGCGACAACGCTGGACCGGCACTGGCAATCGATAAAAAACGGCTGGAATGAGAAGAATGCGCTCTGCCTGCTGCATTCCAACCTCGATGCCTTTGCGGTGCGCGTGGCGGCGGCGCGCGCCGCCGGGCGCAGCCTCGATCTCATGTATTACATGTGGAACGCCGATCTCACCGGGCGGCTGATGATGCGCGAAGTCATCGCCGCCGCCGATCGCGGCGTGCGCGTGCGCCTGCTGCTCGACGATCTCGGCGTTTCCATTTCCGACCGCATCTTCCACGCCATCGACAGCCATCCGAACATCGAGTTGCAACTGTTCAACCCCACCCGGGCGCGGGAAAACATCCTGCATCGAAGCATCGAGCTGGTGCTGCGCTTCCGCAGCGTCAACCGGCGCATGCACAACAAGGCATGGATTGCCGATGGGCGCGCGGTCATCGTCGGCGGACGCAATATTGGCGACGCCTATTTCGACGCCGCCGAGCGGGCGAATTTTCACGATTTCGATATTCTCGGTTTCGGCGACATCGTTGCCGATGCCACCGAAATCTTTGACGATTACTGGAACAGCGCCGTTGCCGTTCCGGTGCGGTCGCTGCTCGCACGCAGGCCCAACAAGCTTGCAAAGCTACGGCGCGAACTGGATGCGTTGCCGAAAAGCGAGGCGGCGAAACCTTATCTCGAACGGGTCGAAAGCCAACATGGGCGCGATCATTTCCTGATGTCGGATCGTCTGCACTGGGTCGAATCGGCAGATGTGCTGGCCGACCCACCGGAGAAGGCGGCGGGAAAGCGCCGCAAGGGCCATAACTTCCTGATGGAGAGCCTTTTGCCGCTGATGCAGGAGGCAGGCGACAGCCTTCACATCACCTCTCCCTATTTCATTCCCGGCAAACAGGGCGTGGGGATATTTTCAGGACTTGCGGAAAGCGGCGTCTCGGTCGCCATCCTCACCAATTCGCTGGCCGCAACGGATGTGGCCGCCGTGCACGCCGGTTATGCCCGCTATCGCAAGCCGCTTCTGGCCGCCGGGGTGCGACTGCACGAATTGCGCGCGCAGGCGGATCAGGCGAGCTTCACCCTGCGCGGCTCGGGCCAGGCAAGCCTGCATACCAAGGCCTTCACCCGCGATGGCGCGACCGGTTATATCGGCTCGCTCAATTTCGACCCACGCTCCGCCTCGCTCAATACGGAGATGGGCGTCGTGTTCAACTCAGCCCCGCTGGTTGCCCGCATGGACGAGATATTCGCCAAAGAAATCCGCCCCAGCATGAGCTTCGCGCTGGAAATCGACAAGGGCAGGCATATCGTCTGGAAGACGGAAGAACAGGGGCGAACCAGAACATACCGGCGCGAACCTGACGCCGCCATCAGCCGCCGCATCGTTGCCGGCGTCATGCGCTTCCTGCCGCTGGAATCGCAGCTTTAACGGGGAAAGCGTTGGATCAGGCCGCCGGCCTCACCCCCGCTTTCGCCAGCTGTATCTGCACCAGCGTGTCGAGGTTCTGGTTGACCCGGCAATAAAACTCCTCATCGATGAAGGGACGCAGCATGAAATCATTGCCGCCTGCCTTCAAAAACCGCGCGGAAAGCAGCCGGTTGGTGGAGGACGAAACCCCGATGATGCGCAGCTCATGCGACCCGCGCACGGTGCGGATGCGCCGCGTCAGCTCAAAGCCGTCAATATCGGGCATGTTATAGTCGGTGACCACAAGGCCGATATCGGGATTGGCCTTCAGGATATCGAGCGCCTTCGCCCCACTATCCGCCAGGCTGACACGGAAATTATAACGCTTGAGGCGGCTCGAAAGCAGCGCCCGCGCCGTCGGGCTGTCATCGACAATCAGCACATGATGGCGGTGGTTGGTGAGAAAGCGACAGACGGATTCCGTCAGCATGTCCACGGCGAAAATATTGTCCTTCAGAATATAATCGACCACATCCTTGGCGATCAGCGTTTCGCGCGTCGCCTCATGAAACGTGCTGGTGAAAACGATGGTCGGGATCGAAAGATCGATCAGATATTCCAGCGCCTCGCCCTTTTCCGCTCCCGGCAGGTTGATGTTGGAAATGGCGAGCGTTACCGGTTCGGACGAATGTTCGTAACAGGCCTGCAACTCTTCGAAGGAGCGGCATACCTCCACGGAAACGCCCAGCATCTCATTGAGCCGCCTGCTCACCATCTGGGTGAACACGTTGCTGTCTTCAGCCAGCAAAATCCGGCTATTTGTAAAAGGCACGCCCGAATACTGCATGCCCGTTATGCCCAGGAAATTCATTCTGTCCCGACCCCCATCGAATGTCAGCGTAAGATAGCAGGCTCATTTTTCAGAATGATTAATAGCACTATTTCTGAAGCATCAGTTGAGCACATGCTTACTTAAACGGAAATACGGCCCGCGAGGGGCCGTATTCCAAGTTTGGGAGGGGATTTCTGTCTTATACGCGCAGAAGCGCGTTATCGGTGTCGAACGGGCTCTCTTCCACCACTTCAGCATCGTAGGACGTGCCGAGAATGCGGATCTTGAGCTTGGTGCCCACGGCCGCATATTCCGGCTTGAGCATGGCGAGTGCGATGGATTTGCCCATGCGCCAGCCGAAACCGCCGCTTGTCGCACGCCCGGCAAGCACACCGTTCTCATCGAAGATCGCTTCAGAACCGCGCGCATCGACGTCTGTATTGCCAGACACGGTCAGCGTCGAGAACACCCACTTCGCACCGGCTTCCTTGTAAGCCACTAGCGCATCGCGGCCGATGAAGGATTTTTCCGGGCGCACGAAGCGATCAAGACCGGATTCATAGGCGTTGTATTCCACCGACAGCTCGCGGCCCATGTTGCGATAGGATTTTTCGAGCGACATGGAGACCATGGCGCGGATACCGAATGGCTTGATCCCGAATTCGGCGCCCGCTTCCATCAGCCGGTCGAAGATGTAGTTCTGCATCTCGATCGGATGGTGCAGTTCCCAGCCAAGTTCGCCCACGAAGTTGACGCGCAACGCATGCGCCGTCGCCACGCCGACGGAAATCTGCTTGCCGGTAAGCCAGGGGAAATCCTTGTTCTCAAGGCTCGTGCGTGTCAGCTTCTTCAACAGATCGCGCGACTTCGGACCGGCAAGAACCAGCACGCCGTATTTCTGGGTGATCGGCTGCAACACCACAGAACCGTCGGTCGGGGCAAGGCGGCGCAGAACGTCATGGTCATGCGCTTCGAGACCACCGGCCGAAACCATGTAGAAGCGGCCCGGCGCCCATTCATAGACCGTGAATTCCGCTTTCACGCCGCCATTCGGCGTCAGGAGATGGGTAAGCGCGATACGGCCGCGCTTCTTCGGGATGGCATTGGCGAGAATGCTGTCCAGCCAGGCCCGTGCGCCGGGGCCGGAGACTTCCATCTTGGCGAAGGCGGACATATCGAGCACGCCGACATTCTGATGCACATTCTTCACCTCGTTACCGACATGTTCGAAATAGTTCGAACGGCGGAACGACCACTTTTCAACGATACGACCGTCATCCAGAGCCGGCGCATGGTTGTGGCTGGTGATGACATCGGCGCCAACGCCGAGGTCTTCCTCGCGCAGAGCATAACCCTCCGGCGCATACCAGTTGGCGCGCTCCCAGCCATAGACGGAGCCGAACACGCCGCCGAGCTTCTTCAGACGGTCATAAACCGGCGTCGTCTTCAGCGGACGGGCGGCGGAGCGCTCTTCATCCGGGTAATGCATGGTGAAGACGTTGGCATAGGCTTCCTCGTTCTTGGCGATGAGGTAACCTTCCGTTGCGTAGGGGCCGAAGCGGCGCGGATCGACACCCATCAGGTCGAGCGTCGGCTCACCATCGACGATCCACTCGGCCAGCTGCCAGCCAGCACCACCGGCAGCGGTGATGCCGAAGGAATGGCCTTCGTTCAGCCAGAAATTCTTCAGGCCCGGTGCAGGGCCGACAATCGGGTTACCATCAGGCGTATAGGCGATCGCACCATTATAGACCTTCTTGATGCCCACTTCGCCGAAAGCCGGAACACGCACCATGGCCGTTTCGATATGCGGCATCAGGCGGTCGAGTTCCTCCTGGAACAGCTCATATTCACTGTCATCGGAAGGACCGTCGACATAACAGACCGGCGCGCCGACTTCATAAGGACCGAGGATCAGGCCACCCGCCTCTTCGCGCATGTACCAGGCAGAATCGGATTCGCGCAGAACGCCCATTTCAGGCAGGCCTTGGCGGCGACGTTCCTGAATGGCCGGATGCGGCTCCGTGACGATATATTGGTGCTCGACCGGAATGACCGGGATATTGATGCCCACCATCTCGCCGGTCTTGCGGGCAAAGGAGCCCGTGCAGGAGATGATATGTTCGGCGATGATCTCGCCCTTGTCCGTTGTCACCTTCCAGTGACCGTCTTCCAGCTGCTCGATGGCGGTGACTGTCGTGTTGCGATAGATGGTCGCCCCGCGGTCACGCGCGCCTTTGGCCAGCGCCTGTGTCAGATCGGCGGGCTGGATGTAACCATCGTCAGGATGCTGGATGGCGCCCAGCAGGCCGTCCGTCTCACACAGCGGCCAGATTTCCTTCACCTGCTCCGGTGTCAGCATGTTGACGCGCACACCGATGGTCTCGGCGATGCCGGCATAATACATATATTCGTCCCAGCGATCCTTGGTGCGGGCGAGACGGATATTCGAGACCTTGGAGAAGCCGACATTCATGCCGGTCTCTTCCTGAAGCTCCTCATAGAACTTCACGGAATATTTGTGGATCTGACCGACCGAGTAGCTCATGTTGAACAACGGCAGAAGCCCGGCCGCATGCCAGGTGGAACCCGAGGTCAGCTCCTTGCGCTCGATGAGAACGCTGTCGCTCCAGCCCTTCTTGGCAAGATGATAAAGCGTCGAAACGCCAACGACGCCGCCACCGATCACCACCGCCCGTGCATGTGTCTTCATTTACAGAACCCCTGAAAAGCGCCGGCCTTGCCTTATTCCGCCGACATTGGATGGGAGGAATATGAAGCGCTTGGCGGCCGTTCAGCCGCCTGATTGCGACATGGCCATAGGGTGCTGCGACAGGCGTGAAAATGCCGAGCATGCCGGACGAAGATCGCACAGCTCTGCGGCTCGTTTCTTCTCCCGCCGGAAAGAAGGCGACAGGCCGCAAATCCATGCCCGATAGCTTCGACGCCTGAGGCAAACAGCAATCTAGGCTTTTACGCGCCCGGCTTCTCCTTCGGTTCGGTCACCCTGCCGTCTTTCGACGTTTCCTTTTCCGGCGCAGAAGCCGCGCCGGTATGGGCCGCCTGCGCTTTTTCGCCCTCTTCCGAAAGCAGCGCCGCCATCATCTGCGGGTTGGCTTCGCCCTCCATGTGAATATTCAGATTGCGCTGAGGGAACGGAATATCGATCCCTTCCTCACGGAAGCGCTTGAGGATGGCGATCCTCATCGCATTTCTCACGCCGAGCCCGTTCGAAAGATCGGCAAGATAGAAGCGCAGTTCGAAATCCAGCGAAAAATCACCGAAGCGGACGAATTCCACGTGTGGCTCGGGATTGCGCAGCACCGGCGGCTGGGCGCGCACCAGTTCCAGCAAAATATCCATGACCTGCTGCGGATCGGAATCATAAGAGACGGAAACCGGTATTTCGGCGCGCATGATGCGGTTGCGGTGTGTCCAGTTGCCGACGGAGGAATTGATGAATTCCGAATTCGGCACGATGATCGACTGACCACGGAAGGTTTCTATCTCGGTGGCGCGCACGGAAAGCCGCTTGACGGTGCCCTCCGTCGTTCCCGTCACCACCCAGTCCCCTACCTTGAAGGGGCGCTCCACCAGCAGGATAAGGCCGGACACGAAGTTCGAGACGATGTTCTGCAGGCCGAAACCGATACCGACAGAAAGGGCGGAAGCCACCAGCGCCAGGCTGGAGAGGTTGAGACCCGCCGAAGACACGCCGAAGATCGCCGCCACAGCGATACCGAGATAGCCGATACCGGTCTTGACGGAATTGCGCACCCCGGCATCCACCTGGCCGCGCGCCATGACGTTGTTGTCCAGCCACCTCTGGAACCAGCGGGTAATGGTGTAACCGATGGCGAAGACGAGGATGCCGCCAAATATGCCGATCAGCGAAATAGAGGCATTGCCGACGGTGATGCCGGTCAACAGACGATAAGCCCAGCTTTCGATATCGCCCGGCTGGAAGCCCCAGGAAAACAGGATGAGCGGCACGCCGAAGGCCAGTGCCACGATATAGATGCCGAGCCCGGCGGCAAGGCCGGCCTGATCGAGCGCGACCACGCCCAGACCGAAACGCCGCGCGAGATAACGACCGGCAAGAGATTCCGCGAAGGCGCCCTGTCGCGAAATCGCCTTGCCCGAGAGAATGCCGATATACATTGTCGCCAGCACCGCGCCGGTGGCGACGATCTGCGTGGCAAGGAAGCGCGCAAGCCCGACATAGCCGGTGAGGCAGGCGCCGATGAGAACGAGGCCGCCCACTCGCAGCAGGATGACGAGCCAGCGCGGCAGGCGCTGGTTGCCGGTCTCATAATCCTGCCCCTCGCCGATCACCGGCCGCAGGAACGACACGGTGAGCAGGATGAGGCCGATGATGATCGAGGCGACGAAGCTCTTGGCGACGGTCACGATCAGCGGCGAATAAAGCGTCTCGCTGATCGTGCCGAACAGGTAATCGAGACCATTGACGAGCGCCATCAGCAACACCGCCGAGGACAGCGTATGCGCGCCCTTATTGGATACCTTCACAAGGCGCCATTCCGGCTGTGTCGGCGCAAAGATCGCATAGCTCAGTCGTGAGACGAAATAAACAAAACCGGTGATCGCCATCGCCCCGAACAGGATAGGCGCGATGTCCGACCGCAGCACGTTGAAATTATCGAGGAAGAAGGCCGAGGTGACGAGAAACAGGAACAGCGACAGCGACTGCACCATGGTTGACCAGAAGGCGACCGAAAGCCGTCTCAGATAGGAAGGCTCGCCCGTAAAGGCCCGCCGGTCCATACGGCTGCCGAAAAAGCGGTAACCGACCACCAGAAACAGCAGCCCCGCCATGATCGACAGCATCACCGCCCCGAACATCGGCAGGCGCTTGTAATTCCAGACGAAGCCTGCCCAGCTGCTGAAGGCGTTGTTGAGGTTGGTCAATTCGGTCAGAAAGGCAGAGGACGCGTCGCCCAGCGTCTGCGCCGAAACTTCCGTGCGCTTGAACAGCGTGGCGGCGAAAAGCGCGCGGCGAACGGCGGTGATGTTGTTGGAGATCTGTGCGGCATTGGTGGCCGTGCTCTCCACCTCGCCGGCAATCGCATTCACCTCTGCCCGTTCCGCCGTCAGCCGGTTTCGCTCCTCCGTCACCATGCTGGCTTCCGGCGGCTGGTCGTCCGCAGGCGCCGCACCCAGCGCATCCAGCCGGGTCTTGATCTGGTCAAGACGGGTGCGCAGCTTGGTGTTGGCGGCGGCGGCATCGGCGGCAATGGTGTCGGCGCGGCCCTTCAGGTCCACTAGCTGCGCATCGTCGCGGCCGCCGGCTTCCACCTGTTGGGCGATAGCAGCGACATCGCCCTTCCATTTCTCCAGCTCCGCCCTCGCCTGTTCGACGGTCGAAGCCTGGATAGCCACCGGCGCGGGCGATGTTGTTTCCCCTTGCGCTGCGGCCGGCATTGCCGACAAGAGACCGCCGGCAAGAAAAAGCACCACGGCCAGTATCGTCGCCATGGCGCTCCTCTGCCGCCGATCCGGCGCCAAGCCGTCGAAAACCCTGCCGTCCATCAATCCGCCGAACATCAACCGCACATCCACGCCTTTCGTTTTTTTGCACCGCATCAGGCTTTTTAGCGCCTGCCGCGCGGAAAACCACCCGCATTGAGGGAGGTTTTCAGGAGTTTGCCTTGCTTTTCACCACGAAAATCATCACCTTCGATGGTGCAGCAACATGGGAGGAAATCATGGAATCTGCTGGCATTGGCTGGATCGCAGCCGTCATCATCGGTGGTGTCGCCGGGTGGCTCGCCGAACAATTCATGAAAAGCAATATGGGTGTTTTCATGAACATCCTTCTTGGAATCGTCGGCGCGATCGTCGCCAACGCCATTCTTTCGGTATTTGGAATCGTTCTGCAAGGTTGGCTCGGTTATCTCATCGCCGGCTTCATCGGCGCCTGCATCCTCATCCTTGTCGGCCGGGCTTTCAGACGCGGGTAAAGAAAAGAAAAAATCCGTAAAACCGCGGATTTCCAGGATTTTCCAGCGCGACTGAAATTTTTTCGTCACAAAAATCGAAGAAATTTCATTTCCGCGCTGGACAAGCCCAAACTTCCCCTTTATACGCCCCCTCACACCGCCACACGGTGCCGGTCGGGTGATTAGCTCAGTTGGTAGAGCAGCTGACTCTTAATCAGCGGGTCGTAGGTTCGAGCCCTACATCACCCACCAAATTCCTCCTGAAATGACAAGACGTTGCGATGCAAACTTAAAGCATCGCATGATCCTTTGTGCGGATGCGGCCCCTCACTTCGGCATTGGCATCCCTGCCGCCGGCAACGATATCCGCAAGGAACAGGAATCTCGCTGCAGCACCGCCCGTTTCCCCAAAGCTGTCTCAATCGTCCTTATGATCGGGATCATGAGATTGCTCATCAACATATTGCTTTTTATTCTCGGCGCGGTCGGGAGCGGGATATGTGCGTTTTTATTATCGGCAGCGCTCGCCGATTCTGGATTTCTCGGCTCCTGTTTTGAGGGAAATTGCGCTTATGCGGCGCTTTTCATGGTGCTGCCCGTCACATGGTTCGTGCTTTTTGCGCTATATGTGATGGCGCTGCTGATCTGGCGGCGAAAGCCTTTCCGGAACGGAAGGCTCTGAAAACGGGACGGCGACGTCATCGCCGCCGCGCACGCGTTGACAGCGCTTACGACTTGCCGCTAACGTCCTGCCGCTGGGGGATTCGCTGCCAGTGATATGCGGGGCTCATGAGCAGACCCGATATCACCGGCCTCTGAATGTACATGTTCCGATTTGCGTCTCGCGTATGATGAGCATGACGGAAAACAGGGAGACCAAAAGATGCGGGCCTCGATCAATTCCCCGTCGCTTTCGATCGACACAATGGACTATCAGGCCGAGTGCCAGTTCGCGCTGGAGCCATCCATTCAAAAGCTGATGGAAAAAGCCGAACATGCCGGCTGGAACCGCCAGCAGGCCGCCCTTGCCATCGTCGCGCTCGCCAGCGAGCATCTCACCGATCTATTGTCCGCCGGCGACATTCCCGCGCCGGATCAACGTCCCCTCTCCTGATCTGCCTGAAGCCGGGCGGATCAGCGCCGGCGTCATCGAAACATCATCGCAAAAATCAACACAGCAGGTCCGGAGTGTCCCTGTCGACACTGCCGGAACAAGGTTTGTGCTGTGAAGGTCGACGTTTGGGGCAAAAGCCGATGCCTCGCGCACCCGACACTGCCTGTTGCGCGCCTGTCCGCTCGTTATGCCAGGCGCCTAACCGCCTGCCGGCAACCCTGCCATAGTGTTGACACAAGCCACCAATAATGAGAACATAAAGTGAACATTATGGAGGTCAGCGATGAACACAGCAGACGCAGCCATAGAAAATGCCCTCTCCGTTGTCGCCCGCTCCCGCGATATGCGCGAACGCGCGCTCGAGCGGCGGCGTGAGCTGCAACGGCGAACGGAAGTCATCGTCACCCGGCCGCTTTACGTCCTCAAAAAGAACGAAGGGCCGAAACAGCTGTCGCTGAAACTCGACAGCTAGTCGCCGATGCAAATAACCGGCAGGCGCAACGCCGTGAAAGCGGCGGCCCGTCTTCGTCCAAAAAGCAAAAATCCCGTGCGCATCACCTCACGCACGGGATTTTAAGAATGAAGAGGTTATTATTTTTGTCTATTGCATGCGCTGCATTGCGGCTTCCGGTTCGCCGGTCGTCGCAACCGTTGCAGGAAGGCGGTCGGTCTTTTTCAGGATGACGACTGGCTTTTCAACCGGATCTGTCGGCGGAACGATGCTTGCGGTTTTGAATTCGCGATCTACGGCAGGAACGGAAGCGTTGATCTGTTGATGACCTGCACATTCCGCAAGCGCTGCACTGGCCGAAAAACCAAAGACAGCGGCGATAATGAGAACTGATTTCATGTCATTCTCCCTTCGCTCTTGTGGCAATCTCCAGTCTATGTGGAGACGGGCCCGATTGAAAATCACACTTTAGAGACATCTAAAGCTCATCATCATGTCGGCAGTCGTCATTTTCGGTGTGCGGGCAAGTCGAGGGGCGATTGCATCGTCCTATTTTTCCCGCACATCCAGTGGATTTTGGCAAAGCGGTCTTCGAAATATCATCGCCACGTAACTTCCCTTCAGGGAAATGAGACTGGGCGTATAAGTCGAAACCTTCTCCGCATTGGCGGCCTTGATGGTTCTTCCCTCAGAGGGTTTCTGCTGCATGGCGCGCCTCCTTCCATCAGCGATAACGAAAATACCCCGATCTTGTTCCGATCACGGTTCCGTTGGTGTGCAGGAGAATGAAAGCACCGCCTTGGATGCCAGCAGCACCCGGCGCTTGAAAAATCCACCCAAAAGCTCTATATCGTCAGGCGCGAGGACGACCTCGGCCATATCGGCGACAGCATGCGGGACGGCCCGGTCATATACCGGAGAATGAAATGCGTTCCCTGCAAGATCGTATCCGCCACGCGCTCAGCTTTGAAATCATCGGCCTCATGCTCGTCATTCCCCTGGGCGCGCTGCTTTTCGGCATGCCCATGGAAGATATCGGCATCGTCGGCCTCGTCAGCGCCACGCTCGCCACGATCTGGAACTATGTCTATAATCTGGGCTTCGACCACGCCATGCAGCGCCTGAAGGGCACGACGCTGAAAACGCCGGCCATTCGGGTTGCCCACGCGGTGCTTTTCGAACTCGGCCTGCTGATCGTGCTGATGCCCTTCATCGCCTGGTATCTGAATATCAGCCTTGCCCACGCGCTGGTGATGGATATCTCCTTTGCGCTGTTTTACGTGGTCTATGCTTTTGTCTTCAACTGGAGCTACGACCGGGTTTTCCCCCTGCCGGAATGGAAGTCGCAGCAGGACGCCGCCTGAGAGGCGGCGGCCACAGCCGACATAGGCGGTTCAGCGCAGTGACGCCTTGAAGAAGCTCACGAGATCAGCATTGAACCCGCGATGGAACTCCACCCGGTCGAAGCCTGCCGCGTCGCTGCAAATCTGGGGCGCGGCTTTTGCCATCTCCGCTGGGCAAGGTGCAATAAAGGAAAAGTGCCCCGCCCCGTCCACCATCCGATAATCCGGCTTCACCGGCAGATCGTCACGCAGTCTCGCAACATCCTGTGGCGCGACACCATCACCGCCGCGCTCCGAACTCCAGAGTTGGACGGGGATCGTGATATTCTTCAGCTCACTCGCGCCGGGAAAGGCATTCAAGGGGTCCGCGGCAACCACAGCCTTTATCCGCGCATTCTGACCGCCATGCTGCGGTAATGTCGTCTTCTGCCGCATCTGCGTGCAAATCGGCGCCTGCGGGTCGGGACAGGGCAGTCCGGCATTGGCAAAATCAGGCATGCCGCCGGCAAGCACCAGCGCGGTATAACCGCCGCGCGAAAATCCAAAAACGCCGATCCGGCCGGCATCGATGGAACCGGCTCCACTAAAACCTTTCAGCAGATGATCGAGCAACCGGGCAATATCCGCCGGACGGTCCGTCAGCGCGGAAAGTTCGCCGGCCTTCTTCATGTCAAGCGCATTGTCTCCGGGGTGACTGATCGCCGCAACAATGAAGCCGGCATCCGCCAGCGCCGCCGCCGTATCCCGATGGCTGAAATAGGTACCGCCAAAGCCATGGGAGATGACGACGAGCGGATATTTGCCATCAGGAACAGGGCAATCGCGCACAGCGGACAAGATAAAGGGACCGATCCTGACCTCTTCCGGCGCAGTCGCGCAGGGCGACCACACTGCAGCCTTCATGGCAGCTTTGCCATTCGCCGATGGAACATCGATCAGCCGGAGACCGGCCGCCATGGCGGCACCCGTTCCAGACAGGGCGGAAAACACAAGGCAAAGCAGCAGCAGAAATCGCATCACCAACTCACGGATCGGGCTCACGGATCGGGACCATTATGCATAGGCCGATCAGGTGACCGGCGCTACGCGAACATAAAGCGGTTTCCTGTGGCAGCAATCACGCTGAACGCTTAAAGCGACCTCAGCGTCCAGGCCACGATCTCCCGCGTGGCGGCAGCGAAGGCCTGATCCAGCGCCTTCACGAAATTCGCATTACCGGAACCGCTGACGCGGGCGCTGGCGCGGAACACCTCCTGCGCCTTCACCGTGCCGTTACGGTCGTTCAGGAGCTTCACCGATATCTCGATATTGGCGATATTCTTCGCCGTATCGATTTCAAAGGCGCGAATATCGCTCACGACCTGATAGTCGATTGCCAGCCCCTGCCCCGGCCGGCCAACGCCGCCGAGCTTGCCGGTATCTTCGAAGGCTTCCACGAGCTTGGATTGCACCATGCGCGGCAGGCGGTCGCTCCATTGCGAATTGCCGAGATATTGCACCTCGGAACCGGAAAGCCGCACCACGATGTTCTCGCTATCGAGCGCCTTCAAGGCGGTCGGGTCGGCGATCAGCAGCTGACGGCTTTTCAGCGATGGTCCCTGCGTTACCGCCGCTGGCGATACGGAAAGGTCGAAAGTATCGTTTTTCGGCGCACCCGCACAGCCCGCCATCATCGCGGCAAGCAGCGGAGCGAGAAGAAGGGCGCGGCGCTTTTGGCCGTTCATCGATAGTCTCATTGGTCGATACCCCTCTTAGCGCCTTGTTCTGCCGTCATATTGTTTCACGGTTTCGCCGCCAAAGATCAACCGCTGCGGATCGCGGTCGATATTGGTGATGGCATTGTTGAGATTGTCGACCGTCTGTCGCGTGCTGCCGATCAGCGCCTGGAAATCCTTCAGGCCGGAGCTGGAGAAGCGCGTCAGATTGTCGGCAATCGGCCCGATGCGGGCATTGAGATTGTCCGCCACCGCCTTGAAGGAGGTTAGCGTCTCACGCGCCTTGGCAAACAGCGAATTGGCATCATCCGTGCCGAGCATGCCGTCCACCTTGGCGAGAATGCCATCGACGCGGCTGGAGGCGAGGTTCAGCTTGCGGCCCATCTCGGTGAAATCGGAAACCGCCTGGTCTATGTCGGCGCGACGCGCGCCCACATCATCGGCGATCCGCTTGAAATTCGCCACGGCATCGCGCGCATCGGCGGTGGCTGCGGAAACATCGCCCACCACGGTGCTGACCTTGGCGGGATCGACCGATGCCAAAAGCTCATCCGCGCGCTTCACAACCGTCTGCACTTCCGTGCTCGCCGCCTCGAAATTGCGTGCCGTGCTCTGCACCGTCTCCATGATGCCCTGAATATCGCTGGAAGCGGATGCCACATCCTTCGTCACCTTGTCGACATTCGACAGGATGGAATCGATCTTGCCAGCGTCGACCGCCTTCACCAGATCCTCGACCGCGGTGAGCGTACCGTCGAGCCGCACCGAAACGGATTGCACCGTGGTGGACAGCGAACTGAGGCTCGAAATGAAATTCTTGATCCCGTCGGAATTGGCCGCCAGCGCATCGGAGAATTTCTCGGCATTGCGCACGGTCTGCGTCAACGGCCCGCGCGCATCCTGCACGAAACCCTGCAATTCGCCGATGGCGCCATCGGCGCGTTTCAGAATTTTATCGGCCGTGGCAAGCAGGTTGGTGACACTGGAAAGGTCGGCCGTCAACTCGGCCGGAACACCGCTTTCAACGGCTTTCTGCAGAATACGCTCGCCATCCTTGTTGCCGCCGGAAAGCTCGATATAGGCGGCACCGGTCAAGCCCTGAATTTCAAGCACCGCGCGTGTGGACGGAAACACCGGCGCATCCGCCTGCACTTCGGTGAAGGCGATGGAGTAAGCCGGATCGTCGCGGTCAATCGCAAGCCCGCGCACCGTACCAACGGGAATACCGTTAAACCGCACCGGAGAGCCAACCGAAAGGCCGTTGGCGGAGCCGGGAATACGCACGATCAGTTGCGCCGTCGGGCCGCCGCGGCCAAACTCGGCCATCCAGTAAACGAAGCCGAATGCGGCGGCGATCACGATCAGCGTGAAAATTCCGACTATGGTGTAGTTCGCCTTGGTTTCCATGCTTCTTGTTACTCCACCGGATTTTCGTGTCTGCCGTCCGGAAGAACGACAGAGCGCGCCCGTTTGCCGCGGAAATAGGACTGCACCCACGGGTCGTCGCAGGCGAACATGTCCTGCAATGTCCCTTCCACCAGCACTTTCTTCTGTCCCAGCACCGCAATGCGGTCGCAGACGGAGAACAGGCTGTCGAGGTCGTGCGTCACCATATAGACGGTCAGGCCAAGCGAATCGCGCAAGCGCGCAATCAGCATATCAAATTCCGCCGCCCCGATGGGATCGAGGCCGGATGTCGGCTCATCGAGGAAGACGAGGTCGGGATCGAGCGACAGCGCCCGGGCAAGGGCCGCGCGCTTGATCATGCCGCCTGATAGTTCGGACGGGTATTTGTCGCCGGCATCGGGCTTCAGGCCCACCATCTCGATCTTGAGATAGGCCAGCTCGTCCATCAGCTTTTTCGGCAGGTCCAGATATTCCCGCATCGGCAGCTGGATGTTCTCCTTCACCGTCAGGCCGGAAAACAGTGCGCCCTGCTGGAACAGCACGCCAAGGCGCTGATCGAGCATCATGCGGTCGTCTTCGCTCGCCTTGTCGTAATCGGTGCCGAGAATGCGGATGGCACCTGCCTGGCGGGGCAGAAGCCGCAGGATCGCGCGCATCAGGACGGATTTGCCCGCGCCGGATGGCCCGATGAAGCCGAGGATTTCGCCGCGATAGACATCGAGATTGAGATCTTCGAGCACGTTGCGGCCATTGAACCCGACAGTCACACCCTCGACGGAAAGCACCGCCTCGCGGCCGTCCTTTTCGGTTTTTGTCTCTTGCGGTTTCTGGTCCAGTGTTTCCAACGCGCCCTCCTTAAAAATCGATGGCTGCGTAGAAGATGGCGAAAAGACCATCCACCAGAATGACGACGAAGATCGATTTGACCACCGACGAGGTGACGTGCTTGCCAAGCGATTCCGCCGAACCGCCCACCTTCATGCCCTCCACCGCCGCGACGATGCCGATGATGAGCGCCATGAACGGCGCCTTGATCATGCCGGCCGCAATGGTCGACTCCTCGACCGCGCCATGCAGGCGAGACAGGAACACCTCAAACGTGATGCCCGAATAAGCAAAGGCCACGATGGCGGCGCCAAACAGGGCGGCGAAATTGGCAAGAATGGTCAAAAGCGGCAGCGCGATGGTGAGCGCCACCAGCCGCGGAAACACCAAAACGCCCACGGGGTTGAGGCCGATCACCTTCAGCGCGTCGATTTCCTCGCGCATCTTCATCGAGCCGATTTCCGCCGTGATCGCGCTGCCGGAACGGCCAGCGATCATGATCGCGGTCAGAAGCACACCGATTTCGCGCAATTGCAGAATGCCGACGAGATCGACAACGAAGACTTCCGCGCCGAAATAACGAAGCTGGAACGCGCCCTGCTGGGCGATGATCGCGCCGATCAGGAACGACATCAGCATGATGATCGGCACAGCGCGCACGCCCATATGGTCGATCTGGTTGACGATGGCCGCCGGCGAAACGCCGCGCCCGCGCCCGAGCTTCATCTGCGCGCCGCGCACGGCGGAGCCGAGAATATACATGCCCGCCAGAAAATCCGCGCCGTTCTGCACGACGGCCTTGCCGACAGGCGCAAAAATACGTTCGGCAAGCCCCGCCTTCGCAACGGCCGCGCCCTCCATTTCCACTTTTTCGGGCAATTGGGAAATGACCTCTTCGATACGGTCATTGCCCGTCACGGTGACGGTGGCGCCATTTGCCTCCAGGTCCCTGCGCAGGCGCTGAATGATCCATGCGCCGGTCGTATCGATGGCCTCGACGGAAGAAAGATCGATTTCCACCGGGCCGGTGGATTTGGCCTTTTCGATCTTTTCAAGACTGGAGAAAACACCGGCGAGATTGCTGTTGCGCCAGGAACCGCTCAGGGCAAAACGCGAACCGCCGCCGGAGACGTTATCGTCTTCGGTGATTGCGGCCGGGTTCGCCTGTTGCCGTGTGTCCTGTTCTTGCATAATGCTCCGAGCGAGTGCAGTCGTCACGAGATTCTTAATGGTTTCATAACGGTTTGACCTTCGGCAAGCCACAGTGACGGCCGACAATTCGCGATAAATTTGGCGTCATGTGTCTTTTGACGCCTGTTAGGAAGTGAAAAAACATGCCCCGTTACCTTCAAGCCACAACAGAACGTTTCCCCGTGGCTGGCAGCTTCACCATTTCACGCGGCACCCGCACGCATGCGGATGTCGTAACGTGTACCATCCGCGATGGTTCCTTTACCGGCAGAGGTGAATGTGTGCCCTATCCGCGTTATGGCGAAAGCATCGAGGGCGTCATCGCCGATATCGAGGCGATGGCGGAACAGATCGCCGGCGGCGTGACACGACAGGAACTACAGCAGGCGATGCAACCCGGCGCCGCCCGCAATGCGGTCGATTGCGCGCTATGGGACCTCGAGGCCAAGTTCAGCGGCAAGACTGTTGCCGCGCGCATCCTTGGACAGGCGGCAAAGCCGCTCGTCACCGCCTATACCATCTCGCTTGCCGACCCCGAGACCATGGCCGCGAAAACGGCGGAAAACGCAGGCCGCCCGCTGCTGAAGATCAAGACCGGCACAGCAGATGACGAGGCGCGTCTAAGGGCCGTGCGCGCCGCCGCACCCGAAGCGCGCATCATCATCGATGCCAATGAGGGCTGGAATGACTATAATATCGAATATTATCTGCGGCTTGCGGCAGAGCTGAAGATATCGCTCATCGAGCAGCCGCTACCCGCCGGCAAGGATGACATCCTCGCCCGCATCGACCATCCGGTGCTGATCTGCGCCGATGAAAGCGTGCATTCCACCAGGGACCTCGCCGGCCTTCGCGACCGTTACGATGCAATCAACATCAAGCTCGACAAGACCGGCGGCCTGACTGAAGCGCTTGTCATGAAAGCGGAAGCGGAACGGCTCGGCTTCACCATCATGGTGGGCTGCATGCTCGGCACCTCGCTCGGCATGGCGCCGGCCGTGCTGGCGGCGCAGGGTGCGGCCTTCGCCGATCTCGATGGGCCGCTATTGTTGGCGCACGATCGTGATCCGGGGTTGGTTTATGAGGGTTCGCTGGTTTATCCGGCGCGGCCGGAACTGTGGGGGTGAGCCCCTAAAATTAAAACCAGATGAGGTGCGCCGCCACCGCGTATTTCTTCTCCCCGCCGGGGAGAAGGTGGCCCGAAGGGTCGGATGAGGGGGAAACGTAGCCGAATTTCGGAGAGCTTGCCCCCTCATCCCGCTGCCGCGACCTTCTCCCCGGCGGGGAGAAGAAACAAGCGGCATCCACTCGTACCACACGAGCGCGCATTGATCGCAAGGAAACACCGAAGGCTAGGTATCCCTTTAGCTCGCAGGCCCAATCAGGCCGCGTGCTTGCCAATCAAACCCGGAATATCCACCGGCTCCATCTCGTCCGATACCTGTTCGGCGGTAACGTCGCTCGTCTGCATCCAGGTGATCAGCTCGAAGCTGCCATCGGCGTTTTCGGCAATCGCCGTGCAGCTTTCCACCCAGTCGCCGGTGTTGATGTAGCGGATGCCGTCCATGTCTTCCATGACAGCGTGGTGAATGTGACCACAGATGACGCCATCGACATTGTTGCGCCGCGCCTCTTCGGCGACCACGCGCTGGAATTCTCCGATGAAGTTGACGGCGTGTTTCACCTGCAGCTTGGCCCAGGCCGAAAACGACCAGTAAGGCAGGCCGATGCGGCGGCGCACGGCGGCAATCGCGATGTTGAGCGCAATTGCCGCGTCATAGGCCCAGTCGCCGAGATAAGCGAGCAGGCGGGCGTTGCGCACCACCACGTCGAATTCGTCGCCATGGATGACGAGGTATTTCTTGCCGTCGCCCGCCTCGTGGATCATGCGTTCGGCCACTTCGATACCGCCGAAATGCATGCCAGGGAACTCCCGCAGGAATTCATCGTGATTGCCCGGAATATAAACGATGCGGGTGCCCTTGCGAGCCTTGCGCAGAAGCTTCTGCACCACGTCGTTGCAGCCCTGCGGCCAGTACCAGCTGCGGCGCAGGCGCCAGCCGTCGACGATGTCGCCGACGAGAATGATCGTTTCGGCTTCGTGGTATTTCAGGAAGTCGAGCAGATAATCCGTCTTGGCCGCCTTGGAGCCGAGATGAACATCCGAAATGAAAAGCGTTCTGAACTGTCTGGTTTCGATTTGACCGGCCACGGATTTCATCCCCCTGTTCGGTTGCGTCCCTGCGGCTTTCTTACCTCTCAGAACCAGACTCGTGTTTCAGCAACATGACAGCGGCGGTTTTTTGTATGGAATATGACGGATAGCTTCACGAAAACGCGAATAAGCCATGCCCGCATTTGCATAAGGAGGCGGTAAATAACGGCTGTACCACGGGGAAGTTTGTTGTATTCAGGGGGCCGGAATTGAACCAGACATGACGGTGGAAGAATGACCTCTCACGATAAGAACAACACGCCCGCCAACACGGCAAAGGCCGACATCGAGGAACAGGCGCTCTTTTTCCACCGCTACCCGCGCCCCGGCAAGCTGGAAATCCAGGCCACCAAGCCGCTCGGCAACCAGCGCGATCTGGCGCTCGCCTATTCGCCGGGTGTGGCCGCCCCGTGCCTCGCCATCCACGAGAACCCCGAAATGGCGGCGGACTATACGGCCCGCGCCAATCTCGTTGCCGTCATTTCCAACGGCACGGCGGTGCTCGGTCTTGGCAATATCGGCCCGCTCGCTTCCAAGCCTGTGATGGAAGGCAAGGCCGTTCTCTTCAAGAAATTCGCCGGCATCGACGTGTTCGATATCGAGATCGACGCACCCGGCATCAACGACATGGTCTCCACCATCGCGGCGCTGGAGCCCACCTTCGGCGGCATCAACCTTGAGGACATCAAGGCGCCGGAATGTTTCGAAGTGGAGCGCCAGCTGCGCGAGAAGATGAACATTCCGGTCTTCCACGACGATCAGCACGGCACTGCGATCATCGTCGCCGCCGCCGTCACCAACGCTCTGGAACTGGCCGGAAAATCTCTGTCCAGCGTCAAGATCGTCGCCTCGGGCGCCGGTGCAGCTGCCCTTGCCTGCCTCAACCTGCTCGTCGCCATGGGCGCGAAGAAGGAAAACATCTGGGTCCACGACATTGAAGGCCTCGTTTATGACGGCCGCAACACGTTGATGGACGAGTGGAAGGAAGTTTACGCCCAGAAGACCGACAAGCGCGTTCTGGCCGAAACCATCGACGGCGCGGATGTCTTCCTCGGCCTTTCCGCCGCCGGCGTGCTGAAGCCGGAACTGCTCGAGCGCATGGCGGCAAACCCGCTGATCCTGGCGCTTGCCAACCCCAATCCGGAAATCATGCCGGAAGCGGCGCGTGCTGCCCGTCCGGATGCGATGATCTGCACCGGCCGTTCGGATTTCCCGAACCAGGTCAACAACGTCCTCTGCTTCCCCTATATCTTCCGCGGCGCGCTGGATTGCGGCGCAACCACGATCAATGAAGAAATGAAGATGGCCGCCGTGCAAGCCATCGCGGAACTCGCGCGTGAGGAAGTCTCCGAAGTGGCCGCCAAGGCCTATAGCGGCGAAACGCCGATCTTCGGCCCAACCTACCTCATCCCCTCGCCCTTCGATCCGCGCCTCATCCTGCGCATCGCCCCTGCGGTCGCCCGTGCCGCCGCCGCAAGCGGTGTCGCCGCCCGGCCGATCACCGATTTCGAAGCCTATCTCGACCAGCTGAACCGTTTCGTCTGGCGCTCCGGCTTCATCATGAAGCCTGTCTTCAATGCCGCGAAAGCCGCCGAAAAGAAGCGCATCATCTTTGCCGAAGGCGAAGACGAGCGCGTGCTGCGCGCCGCCCAGGTGCTCCTGGAAGAAGGCACCGGCGTCCCGATCCTCATCGGCCGTCCGCAGATCATCGAAACGCGCCTGAAGCGCTTCGGCTTGCGCATCCGCCCGCATACGGATTTCGCCGTGGTCAACCCGGAAGACGATCCGCGCTACCGTGAATACGTGGATGATTATTTCGCCCTCGTCGGCCGCGTCGGCATCAACCCGGAAGCGGCGCGCACCATCGTGCGCACCAACACGACCGTCATTGGTGCGCTTTCCGTCAAGCGCGGCGAAGCCGATGCGCTGATCTGCGGCCTCGAAGGCCGTTACGACCGCCATCTGCGCGACGTGAACCAGATCATCGGCAAGCAGGAAGGCGTGCGTTCCTTCGCGGGCTTGAGCCTGCTCATCACCCAGCAGGGTGCGCTCTTCCTCACCGATACTTTCGTGAACTATGACCCGACCTCCGAGGAAGTGGCGGAAATGGCCATTCTCGCGGCCAAGGAAATCCGCCGCTTCGGCATCACGCCGAAAATAGCACTCGCCAGCCACTCCAATTTCGGCTCGCGTGATTCCGAAAGCGCCCGCAAGATGCGCCGCGCCCTGAAGATCGTGCAGGAAGCCGCACCGGAACTGGAAGTGGACGGCGAAATGCAGGGCGGCTCGGCGCTGTCGGAAGCACTGCGCAAACGCGCCATGCCCAACAGCGTGCTGACGGGTGAAGCGAACCTTCTGGTCTTCCCGAACCTCGATGCCGCCAACATCACGCTCGGCGTCACCCGTACGCTGACGGAAGGCCTGCATGTCGGCCCGATCCTGCTCGGCACGGCCCTGCCCGCCCATATCCTGTCGCCCAGCGTCACCTCGCGCGGCGTCGTCAACATGGCAGCCTTTGCCGTGGTGCAGGCCTCGCACCCTTCGGTGTGATAGAGGCCGCATTAACGCAATTTTGAACAGGCTGTTGCCGCATTGCGGCAACAGCCTATGTTATCTTCCTGAAACACGGATTTCCTGAAGCATAACACCCCTGCCACCGGCCGGGGACATCGAACGGATCGAACAATTGACCCGCCGCAGCCGCATCATCGGCCTCCTGCTTCCACTTGTTCTCATGGCTCCTGCCGCCGCTTCTGCGGATCAGGTCTGCGATACGCTTTATGGCCAGTTGCACGAGCCGCCGCGCGTCATCGGCAATACGGTCGAGGTGCGGCGTTACGCCAATGCGCTTGCCCGCCAGAACATCGTCATCCGCAAGATCAGGAACGACCTGCGCGGCTATGGCTGCTCATCCGGCAGCGTCATTGTCTATGGCAATCCCAATGCCGGTCTCTGCGCCGAGATTGGCGATGCGCTGGCGGAAGCTGAAGCCGAGCGTGATGCGATCATCCGCGACCGCGACGACGCCATGGCGGCCGCGCGTGACAACGACGGCGACATCAGGCGTCAGCGCATCCTCGCCGCCCTCGATGCCAATGGCTGCAACACCGTACCGCAAACGGAAACGCAATTGCCGCCGCCTCGGGATGTGACGCGTTATCCCGACGCCTTCCGACACAATGGCGGCGAGCCGGGACAAGCGGGGCTTTCGCCCTATCCCAACGCCGCCGCCGAGGGCGGACTTCGCACCCTCTGCGTGCGCACCTGCGACGGCTCGTTTTTCCCCATCGCCTCCAACGCCTCACCGCTCGATTTCCGCACCCAGGCGGAGCAGTGCGATAAAATGTGTCCGGGGACGGAGACCGAACTCTATTTCCACTCCATGACGGATCAGGAAACATCAGACATGGTTTCCGCTGAAACCGGCAAACCCTACAAGGATTTGCCCACGGCCTTCGCCTACCGCAATTCGTCAGTGAAAGCACCCGGCTGCGCCTGCAATA
This sequence comes from Agrobacterium sp. ST15.16.055, assembly GCF_027956555.1. Classification (NCBI taxonomy): domain Bacteria; kingdom Pseudomonadati; phylum Pseudomonadota; class Alphaproteobacteria; order Hyphomicrobiales; family Rhizobiaceae; genus Agrobacterium; species Agrobacterium sp. ST15.16.055. The sequence continues at coordinate 167,592 of NZ_JAQKGN010000006.1, read as the reverse complement.
TGGCCGCCTATCACGAGGAGATGCAAAAACAGGAAGAGGCCGCCCGGCCGCAAGCCGAAAAGCCCTATTCCGGAATCACCACCATCCCATCATCCCAAAGTGACAAGTCGCAGAACTCCACCGAACAGCAACAGGCCGCAAAACCGCCTGAGCAGCCCGTTCCCGAACGCGACTACGATCCGAACGACACCAGGGTGCGCGTCATCGGCCCCAAATTCCTGCCGGACCAGACAGGCCGGATCGATCTGAAGAACCCGGCGCTGAAGGGCATTCAGCCGCAGCAGTGAAATCTCTTGCGCGCGCGTAATGGGGCGAGCGCGCGACCCTTGTTTCTTCTCCCCGCCGGGGAGAAGTCCGCGGCAGCGGGATGAGGGGGCGACGTCGGCGATATTCGGAGAGCTGGCCCCCTCATCCGACCCTTCGGGCCACCTTCTCCCCATCCGGGTAGAAGAAACGATAGGCGACGCTATGCGCATCTCATCCCTTACCGCCCACCCCAGCGATTGCGAAACACCAGCTCCTCCAGCGGCACGCGCTGCCGCCAACCCTTCACCGCCAGTTCCGGCTCGGTATAGAGCGTGTCGACCCGGCCGAGACACAGCCATGCGACGATTTCGATATGCTCGGGTATATCGAGAATGGCGCGAATATCGCTGTCATGGAAAATGCTGACCCAGCCGACACCGATGCCTTCGGCACGGGCGGCAAGCCAGAGGTTCTGGATGGCGCAGACAGTGGAATAAACGTCCGTGCGCGGATTGTGGGTGCGGCCCAGCACCACCTTGCCGCCGCGTGTCGGATCGCAGGTGACGCAGATGCTGAGCGGGGCCTTGCGGATGCCCTCAAGCTTCAGGCTGCGATAAAGCGCCTGCTTTTCGCCCGTAAACATCGCCGCCGCCTCCTCATTGGCGCGGCTGAAGGCCACAAAGGCCGCCTGGCGCACCGCGCCATCGGTGACGAGGGTGAAATTCCATGGCTGCATGAAACCGACCGAAGGTGCGGAATGCGCCGCCTTCAAAAGGCGCTCAACGAGATCATCCGGCAGCGGGTCCGGCAGGAACTGGTCGCGCACATCTCGGCGCGTCTCGATGGCGCGGTAGATCGCCTCGCGCTCCTCCCGGGAAAACGGGCGGGCGGGCGAAAGCGCGTGATCGAATGGATTGACGTCGGGCGACGTTGTGACAGGCGGTTCGGTCGGCATCGTTTATCCCCAACAATGCGGGCGCGCCGGTGCAGAAACCATACCGGTTCCGCCGCGACGACGCGCTTTTTCAGCAACCTGCCGCCGTCCGCGCGGTTCGGTCTATCCTGTCAGGCCGGTCTTCTGACTAGGCTTCATCCGCCCCCTTTCGCCTTCCCGAATAACTTCAGTGGCATGAGAAAAAGAGCATCCGCCTCACAGCGTTGGGCACGTTCCGGTCTTTCACCGGATTCCCGATTCTCCCGCCGCAAGGGCGGGCACCTGACGGGGTAGCTCATGGCCCAAAGAAGTTGCGAAAGCAAGCAACTTCAAAACAGGACGACGGCCGAGGCCCGCCGATCAAAGATGTTCAACGAGTAAGCGGGTTGCTCTCCATAATTTTCCAGCGCAACTCGATATCGGGCTACGATGGCATTCTACCCGGGAAAGTTAACCAGATCCCGCACCCTAAGCATCAATTACAAGACCGTTGCAAGCAAAGGCAGGAGGGCGGCGCCGATCGCGCCTGGCGCTTCCGTGACACCCGCAACCGTCAGCTTGGGCGTCCGTCGTGCCACGCCATGCCTTGGTGTGGCGTTGAAAACCGTTCGTTCGATCAGCATGCGGCCAAGAATCTGAGGCAGTTCGCCTCCCAGCACGATCAACTCCGGATCGAAAACCGAGGACAGGGCATTGATGGCGCGATTATGCGCGGGCGTAACCCTCTCGATCCAGTCGAGAACGCCCGGCCAGTCCGCGGATACGTTGCGGATCAATTCCGTCAAGGTCAAATCTGGCCGCCCTAGCCCCCGCAAATGCTCAAGAAGGAGATGCAGCGCCGGGCGCGAACGGCTTTCCTCAACAGTGTATAATCCCGAAAGTTCGCCCGCATTGCCGCAACTTCCATGAAACGGGGATCCGCCAACAACCAGCGCGCCGCCATAGCCATAATTGTGGGCGATATAGGCGAAGTCCTGCACAGTACGGCCTGCGCCGAAAACCGCTTCGGCAAGCGCGGCGGTTTTAGAACTATTCTCAGCCCAGACAGGTAGATTGAGCCGTGTTCCGAGGGCCGTGGCAACATCAATCATGGACCACCGCAACAGCGGCTGCGGTGTATTGAAGGTGCTGTCGGACGACATACGATAGCCAGCAACTCCAAGCCCTACCCCCATCACTGCATCGGTGGCCAAACCATGCCTGGCCAGCATTTCACGCAGACCAACCGAAATCAGTTCCATATCTTCGGCAAGCGCTGTTCCCTGCTCTGGCAACTCCTGCAGATCCAGTATCTCCCCAAAACCCATGAGGCACAGCCCGATCGAACCGACATTGACGGCGACGCCAACCGTCAGGCACCAGTCGCGATTGGGCGAAAGGCGTGGGCTGCGCGGACCGGATGCAAGGCTGTCGGATTCGGAAAAAACGATCATGCCCCGATCGCGAAGCTTTTCGACCAATCGGTGTAATGACTGCTGAGTCAGCTCCAGCGGAGTCGTCAGCGCCGAACGGGCAATTCCCGGATTTTTCCAGATCAGCCGCAGAAGGTCACGCTCGTTTCGCGAAGCAACTTCCCGGAGACGGCCCTCCCGCAGAAAACGGGCGGAGATGTGATTGATTGGATCATAGGACATGCGAGGCGTCACAAAAGCTTAACACGCAAACTGTACACACAAAGAGTAATTCATTCTGCGATCGTATCATGAACGCGCTATCACTTTAAACAGAGAGGACATTGCAATGAAAGCCCTTCTCGCTGCAGCATTTGTTTTTGGAACGCTGGCGTCTCCAGCTGCTGCCGCCAATATTGAATTTTGGTACGGTAATACCGGAACCGGCGAAACGGCAATCCAGAAGGCGTGCGAAGCCTTCAATAGCAGCCAATCCGACCATACCATCAAATGTATCGGCCAAGGCTCCTACGAAGCTGGAATGCAGAAGGCAATTGCCGCCGTGCGCGCCAAGCAGCATCCCGTCCTGATTCAATTCTTCGATGCCGGCACGCTAGACCTGATGCTCTCTGGCACAGTTGAGCCAATCGCAAAACTTCTGCCAAATGTCGACTGGAACGACTATATCAAGGGTGCGCGCTCCTATTACGAAACCTCGAAAGGGGAACTGTACGCACAACCTTACAATGCCTCGACGCTAGTCCTGTATGGCAACAAGGAATTGATGGCCAAGGCAGGCATTCAAACGCTGCCGGAAACATATGAGGCCTTGCTGGAGGCCGCCCGCAAATTGAAGGCCGCCGGCGTTGAGTGCCCTTATGCCACTGACGGCCATCCCTGGCGTGTTCTTGAACAGTTCTCCGCCCGCCATGGAATTCCCATCGCCAGCAAAGGAAATGGATATGGCGGCCTTGATGCTGAATACGTGTTCAACAAAGGTCTCACGGCAACCCATCTTTCCAATCTCGCAGACTGGCGCAAGCAAGGTCTGTTGAAGCTCGACGTCGATACAAAGGCGGGTAAGTTTGCTGATGCCTTCAATGCCGGCGAATGCGCCATGGTGGAAAATTCCACGGGGGGATACGGCTCTGCTTTCAAGGCACTTGGTGATAAGCTTGTCGTCGGGATGACACCGATGTATGCGGGTCATAAACGCTATAATACGCTTGTCGGCGGAGCGTCGCTCTACGTCATGAATGGCCGCGATCCGCAGGAGGTCGAGGCGGCCAAGGCGTTCCTTAACTTTGTGCGCAAGCCGGAGCAGCAGATAGAACTGACCCGCATCACCGGCTATGTTCCCGTCACAAAGGATGTGGTGCAGGTAATGAAAGAAAAGGGCCTGCTGACGGATTCAGCTTTTGGCTCCGCCGAACTGGGCGTCAACTCGATGGACCAGCCTTCAAGCGAAAACAGCCGTGGTATCCGTCTGGGCTTCTACGTTCAATTCCGCGATGTCTTCAAGGAAGAAATGCAAAAAGTTTTTGCGGATCAGCAGACAGTTCAGGTCGCGCTGGACAATGCAAAGACCCGTGGCGATGCGCTGCTACGCCGCTTCGAGCAGACCTATAAGGGCGTTAAGCTGCCCTGATCGGTCAGGCATTGCGGGGGGCTGCCCCAACGGCGGCGGCTCTTTCTGTTTCCCAAAAACTTGCGCGAGGCGAAGCATGCCCCCTTCATTCGCCAGCCGATGGATGCCTTTTTGGTTGTCACTGCCAATGCTGCTGATCGTCGTGCTGTTTTTCTACATCCCGATTTATCTCTCCTTCTGGTGGTCCTTCACGCTGGAGCGCCCCTTCGGCGGCGGTTCTGAATTCGTCGGCTGGCAGAATTATGCCCGCGTTCTGAGCGACCCGATTTTCTGGGATGCAAGCTGGCGGACGCTGGTGTTCATGGTCTTCGGTTCCAGCCTAGCGATTATCGTGCCGCTCGTTCTGGCGCTGGCCGCCGACCGCAATGTGCGGCTATCGACTGCGGCCCGCAACGTGCTGATCTGGCCGAAGGGCGTGGCCGGCGCGTCGATCGGCGTCGTCTTCGCTTTTCTCTTCAATCCCATCGTCGGGCTGATGTGGCCGCTCAACGCCTTGATCCCCGGTCTCTGGCAGCCCGGCATTTCCGGCACGGACGCCTTCATCGCGCTGCTGATCGCCCATGTGTGGGGCGGTATTCCTTTCAACTTCCTCATCCTGCTGGCAGGATTGCAGGCCGTTCCGCGCTCCATGCACCAGGCCGCAGCAATCGACGGCGCCGGTCCCTGGCGGCGCATCATCGACGTGCAATTGCCGATGCTGGCACCCCAGCTTTTTTTGACCTTCGTGCTGGAATTCACCGAATCCGTCGTTTCGGCCTTCGGCCTGATCGACACCATGACCGAAGGCGGCCCAGGCGGAGCCACCCGCCTGCTGGTCTACAAAATCTATCAGGACGGGTTCAAGGGCTACGACCTGTCCGGCGCTGCGACGCAATCGGCCATTTTAATGGTTTTCGTCCTGTCGCTGGCGGCGTTCCAGTTCCTCTATCTCGAAAAGAAGGTGCGTTATGAACGGTGATATCATCGAGGCGACGCGCAGCATTGATCGCGCCGCCAATATCGTGCTGGCGGCGGGACTGATATTCATTCTCGCTCCGCTCGTCTTTACCCTCATCACCGCCAGCCAGAGCTATGAAAGCTTCCTGCGCAACGGTATTTCCCCGGTGCCCGGCACCCATCTTTTGGAAAACATCCAAAAGCTGTTCGCAACGACCCGCATCCCCGGCCAATTGGCCAACAACTTCATCGTGGCGCTGGCGGTGGCGAGCCTGAAATGCCTGCTGGCCTTTCTGGCGGCGTTCGGGCTGGTGTTTTTCAAGGTGCGCTACGCCCCGGTCATTTTCGCGGCCGTCCTGTCCACGCTCATGCTGCCGCTCGACCTGCGGATCGTCACGACCTATCAGATCGTTTCGAACATCGCGATGCCGGTCAACGCCCTCATCGATATCACCGGCCTGAACGAGGCGATCACCGCCGTCTTCGGCCGGCCTGTGGAATTGAAGCTCAATCTGCTCGACACCTATGCGGGCATGATCTTGCCTTCGCTGGCGACCGGCACCGGCGTGTTCATGATGCGCCAGTTCTTCCGCACGCTGCCCGGCGATCTCGTCAAGGCGGCGCAGATGGATGGTGCCGGCTGGTTTCGTTTCATGATCGATATCGCCCTGCCCCTGTCGCGCACCACCCTGATCGCCCTGTTCATCCTGATGTTTCTCGGCGGATGGACCATGTATCTGTGGCCGCTGCTCGCCTCCTCGACGCCCGACATGCAGACTGCCGTCGTCGGTCTCGCCAAGCTGACGCCCGATGCCGGCGGCGAGGTGCCGGACTATCCGCTCCTCATGGCCGGCGCGCTCGTCGTATCCATCCTGCCCCTTTTGATGATCGCGTTCCTGCAGCGTTTCATCGTGCGCGGCTTTACCCTTACGGAGAAGTAACATGGCTTCCGAATTGAAACTGAACGCCACCGATATCCAGTTGCAGGCGCTGCGGAAATCCTACGGGGACAATCTGGTTATCCCGCACATCGACGCGATGTTTGGCGCCAGGGAATTCACAGTGATCCTTGGCCCTTCCGGCTGCGGAAAATCGACCCTGCTCAACCTTCTTGCAGGGTTGGAGCGCGCGACTTCAGGCCGCATCCTGATGGATGGACGCGCGGTGCAGGATCTGGCACCCAAAGATCGCGGCATTGCGATGGTGTTCCAGAACTACGCGCTTTATCCGCACATGACAGTCGCCGAAAATATCGGCTATGCACTCAAGGTTGCTGGCGTCTCGAAGCCGGAACGTGCTTTGCGCGTTGCCGAGGCCGCGCGGGTCGTAGCGCTTGGCGACTTTCTCGAACGCCGCCCGGGCCAGCTTTCCGGCGGACAACGCCAGCGTGTCGCGATAGCAAGAGCTATCGTGCGTGAGCCTGCTGTGCTGCTCTTCGATGAACCCCTATCCAATCTGGACGCACAATTGCGCCACGGCACCCGCATGGAGTTGGCCCAGCTCCACAAGCGCATCGGCGCAACCAGCATATTCGTCACTCACGACCAGATCGAGGCGATGACCCTGGCGGATCGCATTATGATCCTCAACGAAGGCAAGATCGAACAGTATGATACGCCGAATGCTATCTATCGCCGTCCGGAAACCGCCTTCGTAGCGGGCTTCATCGGCGCGCCCCCTATGAACCTCCTTAATGCGACGATAGAGAACGGCGAATTGCTGCTTGACCGCGTCGGCCCCATCGCCCGCGTCGACGGCCGCGGCCCTGTCATGCTTGGCATCCGGCCCGAAGCCGTCCGCATCGCTGATTGCGGCATTGCCGTTGCCGTCGAATATGCCGAAGATCTCGGCGGCAATTACGTTCTGGTGACCAAATTGCCCGATGGCCAACGGTTACAAATTTCGGCCCCGCTGGATTACCGCCCGGTGGACGGTGAAACCTTGCATGTCACGCTCCCGGAAACAGCTCTCCACCTGTTCGATACCGCTTCCAGAAAACGCATCACGGTTTCCATCGCCTCGCTTCAACTGACGACGGCATGATTACCCTAACAAAATTACGGCGCAAATACGCTGCTGCACCCGGTCATCGTTTGCAATGCGACGTATTGCGACAGCCTTGCGCGTTACTCCATCCGGTTTGGCGCTGTTTTCGACGTCAAGTCTCCTCACCACTCAAGCATTTCGGCTTTCCTCCAAATCGCGGCAAGGCTCCGTCCTCAGTTCTGCGCATTTCCGCAGGGAAAACCGCTTCGTGCTTTTTCTCTAGATACTCAACCACCATCGGAGAACTTCCATGCCTGGTGTTGCCCGCCGTTGCCTTTTGTCCTCCTTCGCAAAGACTGTGACCATGGCTGTCGCCAGCCACACCGTCTTCACGCTGGCCGCTCAGGCCTCTGTCAAGGCAAATGGCGGCGGGGGAAAATTCTTCGCGGACGGACGGGTGCGCCCTTTTCCCGGGAATACTATCATCTGCCATCTGCCGCAGCAGGGCCAGGAGAATGGCGCATTCAAAGCTTTGCTCGACATCTATCGGTCTGCACCTGGATTGGGCTTTCTGCGCAACACAACCCTCCTCCCGCCTTCGAGCTATCATATGACGGTTTTCGAAGGCGCGACCGAAAACAGCCGCAACAAACCGGGCAAATGGCCGGCGAATCTGTCTCCTGCGGCAAGTATGGCCGAGTGCGGACAATATCTCGCAAACCAGTTGAAAGGCTTTAGGCTCGGCTTCGACCTTCCAATCCGAATGAGGGTCGATATGGACGCCCCGATCCCGAATGGCGGTGCCCTCACCATTCCCCTCAAGTCGATCGACGACGAGGAGGAGCAGAAGGTTCGCTATTTGCGGGCGAGACTGTCCGCGGCGACGGGCATTCTGATACCATCGCCCGACACCTATAAATTCCATATATCCTTGGCCTACTGGATCACACATCCCTCGATGGACGAAGAGGCCGATTATTCCGCGACCCACCTGAAGTGGCGCGAGGCAATTCAAAAAACGGTCCCAGTCATCAATCTCGGCGCACCGGAATATTGCCTGTTCGAGGACATGTTCGCCTTCGACCGGCAATTCTATATCGGTGATTAAAAGTATCTGCTTGCGGTTGATAGCCCTTTTTCGGGGTGCTTCAGAGCGGCGCCGCAGCAAAGCCGCCGTAGTGACCTATAACAGCGCGAGTGCATTCGATCTCCTGGCAGGCTACACGCTTCAGAAAAACTCGCGCCCGCCGATTTTCTGCCCCCCCATCTTAACGCCGAGTTTCGTTACGCAATGGGCGTAGAAATCAATGTCGCCACTGAGTATTTCTGTGACTTTCGGCACGACATCATCCGGATAGACCTCCTTGAAGGCGCGAATGACATCGCTGTTGAGTTGGGTCAGATCAAAGGCGATCAGCTGAAAGTACTTCTTGCCAACTCCGTCGATTTTAACCTCGAAGACGTCACCGATTTTCGTCACTACGCGTGCCATTATCTAATCCCGACTTGGCGTGGCCGCGAGACAATCCAGCTCCAGCGGGCGCGGATGTCTTCGCCCGACGATCTACAGCAATTTTCGCGCTACGCGCCCCTCTATGAGTGAGTTTAGAGACTCGATATCTGACACCACACTCTCATCTCCAATGAATTCGGAATATTCAATATGCCCATCTTCGAAGACGGATATTTCTGTTCTTATGCCCACAATTGTCACGTTGACATCGATCACATCGGAACGATTACGAGCAAGCGTATAATGAACTTTCTTACGATCAAGATAAGCGAGGAGCGCGTATATCGAGTGGCATCTATTAGATTTCTGGAACCTCTTGTCGAAATTAAACGCTCCACTATCAGCACCAATATTCAATTATCAGTATTTCGTTGTCCCGCCAGTATTTCATCAATTCCGACGTTTTCTAGCCTTGCTCGTGCTTCTATACAATCTATCCTTACTTCAGGATTCTCCTCTATCGCGCGTCCATACCAGTATTTTGCCTCGTGGAGCCTTCCCAACAACTCATAACACTGGCCTAACTTTTTCCCTAAGTAACCTCCATCTAACGATTGATCTCCATCAGACATAAATATGTATATTTTTATCGCGTCATCTATATTACCCGATTTCATGAGATTATTAGCAACATCTTCCAGAATATTGAAGTCATAGTTCACTTGTAGACACTCCATACCAAAAATATATCAGCGAAGATTTATGTGTTTATTGCCCCAGGAGCCTTCCAGGTTAATGTGTGGCTGCTGGCCCTTCAGATACTGTCCAGGATATAAATCAAATCTCAAAATCATACCATTTGGAAATATGAACTGCGTAGCACCTTTTGGGGTTTGGACCAAGCGCGGAGCACCTCCTCCTAGAGAGGATAGATCGTCAGCCATTCCAGCAACTTGAATCTCTTTGCTTTGGACCGCACTTACGCGCAGCCCGCTGCTAAGCGACTTTACTTGATTGACAGCGTCCTTCAACCGGTTCGCGGCCGCCTCAAACTCCTGCGGTTTGACGGCTGGGGAAACGGAATATTCAATCTTGGCGAAGGGGTCTATTCTAGTTGCGCGGGGATGCTCATCTTGTGGAGACTCCGGTTATCGCGGACGGCTGGCGATCACCGAACTGATGACAATGGGGAAGGAAGCACGAGCGGCCGTTCTGGCCCGCGCGCCAGAAATCGAGCTGGAGCGGATCGCCAGACAATCCGGAATGAACACCCTTTATGAAAGCGGACTCATCAGGGTGTGGTCCGGATTGACCACCCTTGACGATGTATTCAGCACGACAAGGGGCGCGACATGACAGCGACGGCGCCGCATTATCGTTATCGCGCTTTCACCAGCAGCGGAAACATTGTTGAGGGCGAAATATCAGCCAGAACACCCGAGGAAGCCGAGGAAATCCTGTGGTCCAGAGGGCTGGCGCCCCTATCGACGAAGCTCGTCAGCTTCGAAGACAATACCCCATGGTGGCGGCGGGAAATTTCCTTGTCCAGAACTCCATCCCGAGAGGCTGTGGCCGCCTTCACACGGGAACTCGCCATTCTAAGCGAGGCGGGTTTACCAATCGATACGACCCTTAAGCTGATCGAAAGCGAAACCGCCTCACGACAGATGAAGGCAATCATTCGCCATAGCGGGGCAGCAGTCATTGGCGGGACGGCATTGTCTGAAGCACTTCGCCAATACCCTTCTGCATTCGGATCCGATTATCTAAGTATTCTCCGTGCCGGAGAACGCAGCGGCAATATCACCCACGCGCTGAACGACATCGCAAATCTTCTTGACCGACGCATCGCCATTCGCAACGATGTGCGATCGGCACTGGCATATCCCAGCGTTCTCATCGTCATGGCCCTGGCCTCCATCGCCGTCATCATGGCTGTTTTAGTCCCTGCCGTTGCACCAATCTTGAGCCAGAATGGTAAAGAGCCACCCGCTTTCATCGCCGCATTCACCTGGGCGCAGCGACACGGCGCGGTACTTCTTGCAATGATCGCCGGCGTGTCGGGCTGCATCGGCCTTCTTGTGTTTTTCGCGTGGAAGAATAATGACATCCGACTTGGAATAGACGGCGCAGTTCTCGGCGCGCCGCTGCTGGGACCTCTTGTCCTCATGCACAATACGGAGCGGTTTGCGCGTACTCTTGGATCCCTCCTTACCGCGGGCGTACCCATTTTTCAGGCACTCTCAAGTGCGAACGATGTCCTGCAAAACCGCAGGATGCGCTATAGTGTCGATGAGGCGATGGAGGCGTTGAAAGACGGAGCGAGCCTCGCCGATGCGCTTGGCCGTTATACGAAAATGCCGGCCATCGCCCTGCAGATGATCGCGCTTGGTGAGGCTTCCGGCAAACTCGAATACATGCTTTCGAAGCTTGCCGCCAACATGGCCAATCTGGTGCAGCGGCGGATCAATTACGTCATGATGCTTCTTACCCCCGCCATCACGATAGCGGTGTCCGGCCTGATCGGCGGCCTTGTCTTCGCGACGATGAACGCCGTCCTGTCCGTCAATGATCTGGCGTTGCAATGATGTGCGGCTGCCGGTTCCGCCATATAGTCGCCGGAAGGGCGCCGCTGGCCGGCCGCGACGGATTTTCATTAATTGAAATGCTTATTGTCATCACCATTCTGGCGCTGGCGACAAGTCTGGTGGTGCCTGCGCTACAACGATCGCCCGACCGGCTTCTGGTCGAAACAACTGCTCGCCGTGTGGCAGGAATGATGCGTTTGGCAAAAACCCGGGCAATGTTCGGCAATATGCAGACTTTGGTTTCAATCGATCTGGAAGAACGTAAAGTCACATTTTCGGATGAAGCTCGGCTTCAATTACCCCACTCCGTTTCACTGGACGTCGTCGCGGCCCGCCTCGAGCGCACGGGAGCGTCAACAGTTGGCTTCCGTTTTTTCCGGATGGTACATCGACCGGGGGCACGATTGCCCTTTCCCTGAAGGACACGCAGGCAAAAATTTCAGTAAACTGGCTGATGGGAAGTATGGCTCTTGAACTTTCGCCCACGAGACGGCCATGAAAACATGCCGTTTTGAAACAGAGGGAAATAGAGGGTTCACTTTAATCGAAGTGCTCTGCGCTTTCGCAATATTGACAATCCTGCTCACCATCGCCTTCTCGACAGTCTCTAACGCGCTTAACGCCAGCCGGAAAGTCGATCTCATTCTCCATGCCACGCGTCTGGCGCAAAACAAAACGGATGCGATCGGCGGGAGCGAGCCGCTCGCTCCGGGGGTGAAAACCGGTCTATTCGAGGGCGGCTTGGCCTGGACGTCAACCATAAAGCCTCTCGGCTCCGCCGCTGGTCTGATGTTGAAGGTATATTCGATAGAGGTGACCATACATGCGACCACTGCCGATAAACAACCTCGGGAAGCATTGGCGACGCTGAAAACAGTAAAACTCAATTATGAAGACAGGCGTGAGTAAATATTCTTCCATCGCCGCTTCACAGGGCGGTTTTACCCTGCTGGAAGTGCTCGTGGCTCTGAGCATTGCCGCGATGATAGCGGTATTTGCGATTGGCGGACTAAAATTGATCCTATGGGCGAGTACGGTTTCCCACGTCACTGACGGATCTACCGAAAATGAAGCAAATGTCGTCCAATTGCGGTCTTTAATATCAAAAACCTGGGCCGCTACTTCCATCTCATCTGACTCGGGCTTAGCCGCGCTCCACTTTAACGGACGAGAGCAAGGAATTGATTTTGTGACGCTAAGCGAGGGATATGCGATGGAAGGAGGGCTTATCCGGTCCAAGCTTTCGCTCGATTGCAAAAATAAAAAGGCTGAAGACCGGTGCTCGCTGAAGCTGGCGACGTCCATATTCCGGTCGAACCCGGCAAAAACTCTGGCGGAAAACGAGGTGGAGGTCTTGCCTCATGTCAAGCAGCTAAAAATAAGATATCTCGATATTGATCATTACACCACGCCGCCGATGCTGAAATGGACATCCGAATGGCGAGGACGAAGCAGGCTACCTGCCGAGATCGAAATTCTTGTCAAACAGGAATATGCGGGCAAAGAACGGGTCATTTTGATGACGGCGCCGCTTCGCAACGCCGGCTTTTAACCCCAATGCAGGAGACTTCGTCCGTGTCAACACTGGCAACCCTGTCGTCCCTTGCGGTCCTTCTACTTCTCACTTTGCCGATCGCAATCATAGACTGGCAAAAAATGATCATACCGGACCGGCTGAATCTATTGCTCGCCATAAGCGGGTTGCTATTTTCCTGCCTCCTGCCCGTCCCCGGAATAACAGATTCAATCTCGGGTCTTCTGGCGGGGGGCGCACTCTCGTGGAGCTTGCGACATATTTTTTTCCAAATCCGTAAAATTGAAGGTCTTGGGTTAGGTGATGTAAAATTTATGGCAGCGGCGGGCGGTTGGACGGGCAGCTTTAGTCTTCCGCCCATGCTTTTACTGGCATCGTGCACCGCCCTGCTTTATTACGCGTTCACATTATGGAGACAGGCTCCAGATTTACATCATCGGCGTCTTCCGTTCGCGCCATTTCTGTGTATCGCCCTCGTGCTCGTCGCAGGCGCTCAGATAATCTCGGGCAATGACATTTACGCCATAGCCATAGTGAGCGCGTTTCGTCCCAATCTTTAACTGGAGGGCGAAATGCGGGAGAAAAGTTGACGGTTAGACCCGCGCCGTCATCATGCCACGGGGAAATACCTGACATACGCAAACTCGTCGCCATCAGGTGACCAATTGGGCGAGTTCATCGTGCCCTGCCCGCCGAACAGCTCGAACAGCGTTTCGACATTGCCGCCATCCATATCCATCAGCCGCACCCGCACATCGAGATCGCGCGGATGATCGAAGACGTCGGCGTCATAAGAAACGAACACCACCTTGTCACCGTAAGGAGACGGGTGCGGGAACCAGTCGCCATAAGCGCTGTCGGTGATGCGCTCGACGGCGGAGCCGTCCACGCGCACCCGCCATATCTGCATGCGCCCTGTGCGGCTGGAATTGAAATAAATCCATTCGCCGTCGGGCGAATAATCCGGCCCGTCATTGCGGCCCTCACCATGGGTGAGACGTGTTTCGACACCGCTGACTATGTCCATGGAATAGATATCGAAAACCTGATCGCGAATGCCGCAATAGGCAAAACCTTTCCCATCCGGCGACCAGCCGTGCCAGTAGGAAGGCTGGTTCTTCGTCATCAGCCGCGGCGCGCCGCCCGCCGAAGGCAGCAGATAGATGGCGCTCTTGCCGAATTCCACCTTGTCGGAAATGGCGTAAAGCGAGCCGTCAGGGGAAATGCCGTGGTCGTTGTTGCAGAGCGTGGCAAAACCGGTATCGACCTTTTCCGGCGCCGCATCACCGGCAAGAGACAGGCGATACAGCAGCCCTTCGCTGTTCAGCAGCAGATAGTGTCCATCCGGCGACCAGTTCGGTGCTTCGAACAACTCAGGCGTCTGCCACACCACCCGCATCTGCCGGGTGCGGATGTTGAAGATTTCGATGGAGCTGCGCATTCTGCCTCCCGGGCCTGTCCGTGTTCTCATTCAAAACGCTTGGTGACGCAGACATTCCGTTTGCATCCACCATGGCCTTGATTATGATCCTAGGGCGGCGGGCACCGTCCTGCAAATTCAAACCGGAAAAAACGCCAGCGCCCCGGCACCGTCCGTGGCCCTCCCCGTTTCTCCCAGATCCGAGGTTCCGCGATGAATTCCATCGCCGATCACGGCATCCGCTTCGGCCGGATCGCCGCAATGCTCCCTGTCAAAAACATCGAAAAGGCCCATGATTTTTACGTTGGCGTGCTCGGTTTCGAAAAGACCTTCGAAAACGGCAACCCTGTCGGCTTCATGATCCTCAAACAGGGCAATGCAGAGCTGCACCTGACATTGCAGCCCACCCACAAAGCGGCACCCTTCAATGTTGCGCATATGATGGTGAGCGATGTGGACGCGCTGCATACGCTCTGCAAGAGCCAGGGCTTGCGCATTATCAAGGGCCTGCAGGACAAGGATTATGGGCTCCGGGCCTTTGTCTTTGAAGATCCTGACGGCAACCGCATCGATGTGGGGCAGGTTATATGAAGTGATCGGGCGGCGCGGGGTTTTCCTCGCGCCGTCTGTTCAAATACGTAGGCTTATTCTGGACCGAGCGCATGCCACTTGTTTCTTCTCCCTGCCGGGGAGAAGTCCGCGGCAGCGGGATGAGGGGGCGAGCGTCAATATATACGGAGGGGTTGCCCCCTCATCCGACCCTTCGGGCCACCTTCTCCCCGGCGGGGAGAAGAAACAAGTGGCACCGCCGAACCTACCCGCATCGCCCCTTCGACTACCGATCCCGGAAACGGTTGGTAATCGGATAACGCCGGTCACGCCCAAAATTCTTCTTGGTAATCTTCACACCCGGGGCCGATTGCCGGCGCTTGTATTCGGCGAGGTAAAGCAGATGCTCCACCCGGTGCACGGTCGCAATATCATGCCCGCGCGCCAGGATTTCCTCGACCGACATTTCCTTCTCCACAAGGCATTCCAGAATGTCATCCAGCACCGGATAGGGCGGCAGCGAATCCTGGTCAGTCTGGTTGGGGCGCAATTCGGCCGATGGCGCCTTGGAAAGGATATTGGCGGGGATCACCTCGCCGGAAGGGCCGAGAGCGCCCGGCGGCACATGGGCGTTGCGCCAGGCGGAAATGGCATAGACCTGCATCTTGTAGAGGTCCTTGATGGGATTAAAACCGCCATTCATGTCGCCGTAAAGCGTGGCGTAACCCACTGACATTTCCGACTTGTTGCCGGTCGTTACCACCATCGAGCCGAACTTGTTCGAAACGGCCATCAAAATGGTGCCGCGTGTGCGGCTCTGCAGGTTTTCTTCGGTAATGCCCTCTTCCGTACCCTCAAAAAGTTCGGAAAGCGCCGACAGGAAACCCTCAACCGGCTCGACGATCGGCACGATATCATAACGGCAGCCGAGCGCTTTCGCACAATCGGCGGCGTCCTTCAGCGATTCTTCCGAGGTATAACGGTAAGGCAGCATGATGCAGCGCACCCGCTCCTCGCCCAGCGCATCGACGGCAAGGGCGGCGCAGATCGCCGAATCGATGCCGCCGGAAAGGCCGAGAACCACGCTCTTGAAGCCGTTCTTGTTGACGTAGTCACGGAAACCCAGCATGCAGGCGCGGTAATCCGCCTCCTCGCCTTCAGGGATTTTCGAGAATGGACCGCTCTCGCAGCGCCAGCAGTCAGCAGTACGCTTCCAGTCGGTGACCGCAAGCGTGGCCTCGAACTGGCTCATCTGGAAGGCAAGCGTCTTGTCGGCATTAAAGGCGAAACTCGCGCCGTCGAACACCAGTTCGTCCTGCCCGCCCAGCTGGTTGGCGAAGACGAGAGGCAGACCGCTTTCGATAACCTGCCGCAGCGCCACCTGATGGCGCACATCCAGTTTGCCGCGATAATAGGGCGAACCGTTCGGCACCAGCAGGATTTCCGCCCCGCTTTCGGCGAGTGTTTCACAGACACCCATATCGTTCCAGATTTCCTCGCAGATCGGAATGCCGATCCGCACGCCACGGAAATTATAAGGCCCGGAAATCGACCCTTCAGAGAAAACCCGCTTCTCGTCGAATTCGCCGTAATTCGGCAGGTCGATCTTGTCGCGCAGCGCAACGATCTTGCCGCCATCCAGCAGCGCCACGGAATTGTGCCGGCCCGTCTCGCCCTGTCGCGGAAAGCCGATGACCACGCCCGGCCCGCCATCGGCGGTTTCCGCCGCCAGCTCTTCCACCGCTTTCAGGCAGGCTTTCAGGAAAGCCGGCTTCAGCACCAAGTCTTCCGGCGGATAGCCGGATATGAACAGCTCCGTCAGGAGCAGAAGATCGGCGCCCTGCGTCGCCGCATCGGCCCTTGCCTCGCGCGCCTTGGCGAGATTGCCCGCCACGTCGCCAACGGTGGGATTGAACTGCCCGACGGCAATCCGGAGATGGTTCTCTATATTGTGTCTGTCGCTCATGGCTTTTCAATACCGCGCCCGTGGCTGCTCCGCAACGCGGCAATTGCATGGCGGCGCCCGTTACGCTTCGGCCGCGCGCCTTCACGCTAAGGTTATCGCCGCACCGGCCAGACTCTTCAAAGTTCATGTCGCGTTCATCGCGCTTATGTGACAGTTACATGACACTTTTGCGACACCCGATTCACCTCCCCGGATCGGTCGTGCCGCCTGCAATACCGGAGTATGGGTTTGAAACATTCGGCGCCAAAAACAACGGCTTCCGAAAAGGCTGGTTTCGTCTTTTCGCCTGCATGGACAAGGAGCCTTTCCAGGCTTTCGGGCACGGCCTATACGCTTGCCAATCTGACGGTCGCGTCCGTCGTGCTGGTCGTGGCGCTGGAGTGGATCGCGCGCGGCTCGCTCACCGATGTCGGCGCTTTCCTCACCTCCTCCGCCCGCCCCGGCATGACCACCATTGCCGCCGTGCTCGCCCTCCTCGTGGCACTGGATGCACTTCTTGGCAGGCGTTACCTGTCGCTGATCGCGCTTGCGCCGCTCTGCGCGCTGACGGGGCTGATTTCGGCGCAGAAACAGACCTATCTCTCCGATCCTCTTTATCCATCCGACCTCTTATTCGGCCGCCAGATCCTCGAGCTTCTGCCGACCATGCTGAGGGCTCAGCCGATGACGGCAGCCCTCGTCGCCCTCGGCATCTTTGCCACGATTGCGGCACTTACGGGCCTCTGGCTGCTGGCGCGCCGCCACTCACCGGGCTTGAGCTGGCGCGAACGCGCCGCTGGTCTCGCGCTGGCGCTGCCGCTTCTCGCCGGTCTTGCCTCGCTTATGGACTATTCGCATTATTCCTGGGTGCGCGATCGCCTCAACATCATTCCCATGATGTGGGATCAGCAGGAAAATTACCGCCATAACGGCTTCCTGATGGCCTTCGCCTTCAATATTCCGATGGCCAATGTCGCAGCGCCGCAGGGGTACGGCGAAAATGCCATCGCCGACCTGACATCCAAGCCCGCCGCCTTCGCCGCCAACAAGGGCGATTACCCCGATGTCATCATGCTGATGAGCGAATCGCTGTGGGATCCGAAGCGGCTGGAAAATGTGAAGCTCTCCGACGATCCCATGCCGACGATCCGCGCCAAACGGTCCGGCAATGTCTTTTCCCCGGAGTTCGGCGGCATGACGGCGAATGTGGAATTCGAGGCGCTGACCGGCTTCTCCAACGCCTTCCTGCCCTATGGCAGCATTCCCTATCAGCAATATATCCGCCGCCCGGTGCCCTCGCTCGCCAGCTTCTTCCGTGGCGAAGGTTATTCCGCCATCGCCATGCATCCCTTCCAGGAATGGTTCTGGAACCGCAAGCAGGTCTATGCGAATTTCGGCTTCGAGGAATTCCGCTCCGAAGAGACGCTGCCGGCCATGGAAAAACGCGGCAACTTTGCCTCCGACGATGCGCTGATGGACGAGATCATGGCGACGGCCGAAAAGGCGCAGAACCCGCTCTTCCTCTTCGCCGTCACCCTTCAGGGACATGGTCCCTATGAGGCGACCCGTTACGCAAAAAACACGATTGGCGTCGAAGGCGACCTCTCCGCCTCGGCCTCGCAGGCGCTCGCCACCTATTCTCAAGGGGTGGCGGAAGCTGATGAAGCGCTGCTGAAACTGATGCGCTGGGCGAAGAAGCGCGACCGGGAAACCATTATCGTCCTCTTCGGCGATCACCTGCCGCCGCTCGGCCAGACCTTTGTCGAAAGCGGTTACATGCCGGGCATGGTGGCAAGCCGCCGCGCGCCGCTGGAGGTGATGAAAAAGGAACACGAGACACCGCTCGTCGTCTGGTCCTCAAAGAAGGGCGTGCGCAAGAATATCGGCACCATCAGCCCGGCGCTTTTGCCCTATCATGTGCTGAAGACGGCGGGCTTCTCCGATCCCTTCTATACCGGCATGCTCGGCGAGGTTCAGCAGGCCTTTTCCGTCGTCGACCGGCACATGCTGGTGACGGCCGACGGCAAGGCCCAGCCCGACTGGTCGATTGCCGCGAACGCCGTTCCCGAGGTGGTGCGCGATTACAGGATGCTGCAATTCGACATGATGTTCGGCCAGCAATATGGCCGCGAACGCTTCTTCCCCGGTTTCAACTGGCTGCACGAGGGGGCGCCATCGGTCTGATGGTTTTCGGCGAGGGACGCCTGAACCGCATGGCGGTGGAAATCGTTTGAATTCCACCGCCATGCGGGTTTATCTCGCAAAACGTTCAGGCCTCATCAGAACCGGAGACACACCGTGTCAGATATCTCCGACTATATCATTTCGCATTTCAAGCGCTCCTCCCGTGAAATCGGCGAGGTGGAACGGCGCATCCTGGAACTGTCGCACCAGAAGAAGCTGGTTTCGAGCGACATCAATGCGGAATTTTCCGCCGGGGCCAGTGTCGGTGACAGGCTGGCGGACAATATCGCCAAGGTCGGCGGCTCATGGGGTTTCATTCTCAGCTTCTGTTTTTTCCTGATCTTCTGGGCCATCATCAACACCATCGTGCTGACCACCCGCGCTTTCGACCCCTACCCCTTCATTTTCCTCAATCTGCTTCTCTCCATGCTGGCCGCCATCCAGGCGCCGATCATCATGATGTCGCAGAACCGCCAGGCCGCCCGCGACCGTTTCGAGGCCGCCAAGGACTACGAGGTGAACCTGAAGGCCGAGCTTGAGGTTCTGTCGTTGCATGAAAAGATCGACGTGAAGGTGCTGGCCGAACTGGCCGCACTCCGGCAGGACCTTGCAGCGCTTCACCGCCATGTCGCTCGCAAGGAAGACTGACGCCGAAAAAATTCATCCCCGCTTTTCCCCGCCCCGCGACCCGCTGTTAGATTAAACGCAGTCCTGCCGGGTGGGTGCCAGACGTGGCGCAAACCGAAGGACGGTCCTGGTGGTGGAACGCTGGCAACGTTCGTGGAAAGGACCATTTCGCAAAGCGCCGTGCACGGCCCTTGCGAGATACGGCATGGTGAAAGACCCGGCTGCGCAACGCATCCGACAAACACCAACCTCACATGAAGCGCAGCCGGGCAATCGCCCGGTGCTCTCCATCCATACCCCGCATGGCAGCGCCGTGCGGGATGAAGGTGTTGGTTTTTTTGGGGCGTCTTCAGGAAGTGCGCGGGGCTTTACCCCCCTCTGCCCTGCCGGGCATCTCCCCCTCAAGGGGGGAGATCGATCTGCAGCGAGGTTTCGCCCCTCTCAACGTTTGAGGATGAAGCGACAAAAGGGCCTCCTGCTGATCTCCCCCCTTGAGGGGGAGATGCCCGGCAGGGCAGAGGGGGGTAAGCCACACCCACCCTCGATCTCCCGAAAATCCACCCCCAGTTACGAATCCGTCAGATTCTTACGCTACAGATTGACGCAGGCGTTTGTTGCATTGCACTCTTGCGGGCAAGGCTGACCGGGGAATCACTCCCCATCGTCAAAATGGCATCACGACCATTTCGCGGCGACGCCACGCCGGATGCGACATCCGGTCATCGCAATATTCTGTTCCGGGGTTTTTCATGTACCAGTTCGATCTGATTGTTGTCGGCAGCGGTCCGGCGGGTAGACGGGCCGCCATTCAGGCCGCCAAGCTCGAAAAGAGGGTTCTGGTCATTGAGAAGGGCAGCCGCGTTGGCGGCGTTTCGGTGCACACCGGCACCATTCCTTCCAAAACCCTGCGCGAAACCGCGCTCAACCTCACCGGCTGGCGCGAGCGCGGATTTTACGGCCGCGCCTATCGCGTCAAGCAGGAGATCGATGCGGAAGACCTGCGCCGTCGCCTCCTCATCACGCTGGATCACGAGGTGGAAGTGCTGGAACACCAGTTCGCCCGGAACCGCGTGCAGCACATTCGCGGCACGGCAAGCTTCATCGACGCCAACACCATGAAGGTGGTGAAGAGCGACGGCGAGATCATGACTGTCACCGCCACCTCCATCCTGCTGACCATCGGCACCCGCCCCTACAGGCCGCCGCATATTCCCTTCGATGGCGAAGCGGTGCTCGATTCGGACGAGATTCTGGAAATCAAGGAACTGCCGCGCTCCATGATCGTCGTTGGCGCCGGCGTCATCGGCATCGAATATGCCACCATCTTCAGCGCGCTCGACACGCAGGTAACTGTGGTGGAACCGCGCGAGACCATGCTGGAATTCATCGACAAGGAAATCGTCGAGGATTTCACCTATCAACTGCGCGACCGCAACATGAAACTGATCTTCGGCCAGAAGGCGGAAAAGGTGGAACGCGACGAGAGCGGCAAATGCCTCGTCTCGCTCGGCAACGGTCGCGTGCTGAAGGCCGAGACCGTCCTCTTCGCCGCCGGTCGCGTCGGCGCCACCGATACGCTCAATCTTTCCGCCTGCGGGCTGGAGGCCGATAGCCGTGGCCGCCTGAAAGTCGATCCCGAGACCTTCCAGACGTCTGTGCCGAACATCTATGCCGCCGGCGATATCATCGGTTTCCCAAGCCTTGCCTCCACCTCCATGGAACAGGGCCGCATCGCCGCCCGCCATGCCGTTGGTGCCCCTGCCGGCGAACCGCCGCAATTCTTCCCCTATGGCATCTATGCCGTGCCTGAGATCTCCACCTGCGGCCTGACGGAAGAAGAAGTCATCGAGCGCGGCATTCCCTATGAGTGCGGCATCGCCCATTTCCGCGAAACCTCGCGCGGCCATATCATGGGCCTCGACAGCGGGCTCTTGAAGATGATCTTCTCGCTGAAAACCCGCCGCCTGCTCGGCGTCCACATCGTCGGCGAAGGCGCCACCGAACTGGTGCATATCGGCCAGGCGGTGCTGAACCTCAAGGGCACGGTGGAATATTTCGTCGAGAATACCTTCAACTATCCCACACTTGCGGAAGCCTACAAGATTGCCGGGCTGGATGCTTGGAACCGGATGGGTGAGATCAAGAAGGATTGAGGCTTTGTCGCGGGTAAGGAGATAATCTGCAATGTTCGAAAACATCTCCTGCCGTCATGCTCGGGCCTGTCCCGAGCATCTGCAACGTCTCGGTTTATGAGACGTGATTAGATCCTTGGGACAAGCCCAAGGATGACGCCGCGTATCGAGCGAGAATGCCGGTCGTACGCATTGCTTAGACGACAGGTCACGCATACCCTCACCACCGAATGCTATACCGCGCACTCACGCCGGGCCGGAAATGATCCGCATAGCCCTGATCAAGCGTGCCGCGCACAGTCAGGTGATCGCCAATCTTCTGCTCCACCGCCACGCCGCTGCTGAACTCATTGAAACTGTTTCGGCTCGCCCCCGTGAGCACAAAGGCAGTGCCGGTTTCCGACCGGGACAGGCGCAGCGACTGCGACACATCCAGCCCGTTCCATTGCTGCGCCGTGCCGTCATAACGGACGGTGAAATTGCGGTTCGCCTCGATATCCAGCTCCGGCGTGACGACACGTTTCTGCCGCGAGGTCATGGAGATACTGCTCGAACCCGTCAGCGCATTGAAAATGACGCCGACATCACGGGCCAGGGAAACGCCAGGCAACTGTTCGGCGAGCAGCGTGACATTGCCCCAGAACCGCACCGGCGTATCGACCAGCTGCCCACCCTTAGACGCGCTCATGCCCATTTCGAGGCCCGCCCGGATCGGCGTATCGACCGGCAGCTTCGCGCCGATGCGCGCCGTATAGGAACGGTCTGAATTCTTGACCGGCTTCCAGATCAGCCCGGCCTCATCAGCATGGGCCGCGGTGCCAGTGGCGGTGAAAAGAGACAACAGGAGGGTAAAACCCATTCTTGGCGACATATCTTGTCCCCTGGCAAATAAGGGCGCGCCGGGAGAACCCGGCAGGCACGGTAAAAGCGTAAGGCCAACGGTTGGCAGCGACGAGGCCGCATCGAGCGGCGCTTCATGCCCGAACGGCCGCTGAATACGACCTGAGCAAATCATGCGGCGCAAAGTGCCAGATGAACGGGAGATGAACAAGAGCAGATGCAGCAAAAAATCATGCTGCACTGCATTGTGATCAGAACGAGGACGCGGGTAGCTCGGCCGCTACTCTTTTTCGACCGTAGGCGTGCACCGGGCGAGAATATCATCCACCACCACGGTCAAAGGTCTGGATGAATCGAGGACCGTTGCGTCAACGGGGATGTCTTCCTTCGTTGCATGGAGTTGCAGGACAAATTCGCGCTCCTGCGGGTTTCCGCCGAACTCGTCCGCGGGTCTCTCGATCAGCCGTTTTCGCAAGGTCTCGCTATCGAGATCGAGAACGAAGACCTCATCGAACACATCCATGAAACGCTGAAAATTTCTCGAGCCACCGCAAAAGAATGTGAGTGCGTGGCTGCGGTCGGCGGCGATCCGCCGAACCTTTTCGACATCCCAGATATGATGCCGATGCCGGAAAGGCATATCGGTCGCATCGCCCCGCAACAACGCGGGATTGAGCGGTTCGCCGGTTTCAGGGTCGCCCTTGTAGGCAAGCTCCCGGTCGCCGTGGATCACATGATGGCCACGCCGCTGAAGTTCTGTCGCAACCGAAGTCTTGCCGACCCCGGAGACACCCTCGACCAAGTAATTTCTCACACCCATGGCACTGCCGTTCGGCATTCCTCGACTATGGTCCTTGAAGCCTGACCCAGCATTATGGGTTTCGACTATAATAACTAGGAATGACGCAACGATGTCGAAGGATTGAGAAACGGGCGATTGCGTAGCTGAACAAGCGAGGCGCCCAAACAAAAAGGCCGCTGCTTTCGCCGCGGCCCTTCCATTCAATCAGCTTTCGCCAACCAAGATTATTCAGCGTCGCCTTCAGCGGCCTTCTTCTTGGCAGGAGCCTTCTTCTTCGGAGCGGCTTCTTCGCCTTCAGCGGCGTCGTCAGCCTTGGCAGCAGCCTTTTTCTTGGCAGGCGCCTTCTTCTTGGTTTCCGTGGCTTCTTCGCCGTCGTCAGCCAGCAGCTCTTCCTTGGAAACGGTCTTGTCCGTTACCGAGATTTCGGTGAGCAGCTTGTCGATGACCTTTTCTTCGAAGATCGGAGCGCGCAGCGAAGCGGAAGCGCCTGGCGTGTTGCGGAAGAAATCGAGGATTTCCTTCTGCTGACCCGGGAACTGCTGCAGCTGCTGGAACAGCGCGCGCTGCATTTCTTCTTCGGTCACTTCGACGCCGGCCTTTTCGCCGATTTCGGAGAGAACGAGGCCGAGACGGACGCGGCGTTCAGCGAGCTTGCGATATTCTTCGCGGGCTTCTTCTTCGGTCGTGTCTTCGTCAGCAAAGGTCTTGCCGGACTGGGCGAGATCGGTGTTGATCTGGCGCCAGATATTGTCGAACTCGGCGTCGACGAGGCCAGCCGGCGTGTCGAACTTGTACATTTCGTCGAGCTGGTCGAGGATCTGACGCTTGACCTTCTGGCGGGTGACGTTGCCATACTGGCTCTCGATCTGACCCTTGACGATTTCCTTCAGCTTTTCAGCCGATTCGAGACCGAGCTTGGTCGCCAGTTCGTCGTTGATTTCAACGGCGGCAGCGGCAGCAACTTCCTTGACGGTGATGTCGAAGTTGGCTTCCTTGCCGGCAAGGTTCGCAGCCGGGTAATCGGCCGGGAACGTCACGGTGATGGTCTTTTCGTCGCCGGCCTTGACGCCAACGAGCTGGTCTTCGAAGCCGGGGATGAAGCGGCCCGAACCGAGAACCAGTTCAGCGTCTTCAGCAGCGCCGCCATCGAAGGCTTCGCCATCAACCTTGCCGAGATAGTTCATGGTGACGCGGTCGCCTTCAGCGGCCTTGCCCTTCTTGGCTTCAAAAGTGCGGGCGCTTTCGGCGATCTTGAGGATCTGCTCGTTGATTTCGTCTTCGGAGACTTCAACAACTTCGCGGGTAACCTTGATGCCGTCATTGGCCTTCAGTTCGATGGCCGGAATGATTTCGTAGGCAACGGTGAATTCGAAATCGGATTCGGCCGACAGGATCTTTTCGGCTTCCTGCTCGTCTTCGGTCATCGAGATGGCCGGCTGCGTTGCGGACTTTTCGCCACGGCTGGAGAGGATTTCGGTCGGCTTTTCACGAACCAGCTCGTTGACGAGATCGGCCATGATGGACTTGCCGTACATCTTCTTCAGGTGGCCAACCGGCACCTTGCCGGGACGGAAACCGTTGATGCGAACCTTGTCCTTGGCGTCAACCAGGCGCTCGTCCAGACGGGCCTTCATGTCGGCGGCCGGAATAACGACCTTGAGTTCGCGCTTCAGCCCTTCAGCGAGCGTTTCGATAACCTGCATTTTCTCAAACCTTCACATCATGGCGGCGGTGCTCAGACAGCCGTTGGTTTACTTTCGAGCACTGCACTGGAACAACGTCCCGGCCGTGGCTTCTGTTATTTCGTTGCACAAGCGCCTGCCGGACACCTTCGCGCCCGCGCCTGAGACAGCTTGAGGGGCACCCCAAAAGCCCTCGCATCTTATAAAGATGCACTCTGGCGCAAGCGTGGCGCAGCCATGCCTTGCTTGTGGTGCGGGTAGAGAGACTCGAACTCCCACGCCGAAGCGTTGGTACCTAAAACCAATGCGTCTACCAATTCCGCCATACCCGCACGTTGGGCGGCGGTATGTCACAATGTTCTGAAAGGGTCAAGCGCGCCTTGTCGCCGCCTTTCGTTTCCTCCGGACTTTTCTCACCCGCAGTACCGGCGGCGGGAGCCGTCGGCGGGCGCCGCTTATTCGCCGCCCTGACAGGGGACAGCGCGCGACAGCCGGGCAGAGGCAATCTTTGGGCGGAAAACGGCAAGCCGCACCCCATCCTCCCCCGCCTTCCCGACCCGGGCCGCCCGGCGCATCGCATGCCGGCAGGCGGAAAAAAAGCAGACAATATTTATGCAGCTGCATTGACATTATATATAGCGCCCGCCGCAGCCGGATTGCAGGCCCTTGCTGCAAATCAGCGATGGAGGGCTTCTGCCCCCTTGCCCCGGCATTATCCGGTCATACCGCACGCTCTCGCACAACCACCCACCAGACGATCACCCAAAGCTCATAAAATGGTCACAAATTATGCACGAATCGTCGCAATCGGCCTGATTTACCGGCTTGCATTGCAATTAGCGCATAGGTGGCATCTTGCTTTGTCTGTTTTTGTTTTGATTAAACCGATTATATTCATGGCCATACAGAGATCGAGTTCAGCCCCGGACCAAAGCCTCCCAAGACTGGCCGTTGAGACTGAACAGCACGAAGAGGAAGATGAAAATGAACATTGCACGCTCGCTCACCAACTGGCGCAAGTATCGTCAGACCGTAACCGAACTCGGCCGCATGACCGACCGCGAACTGAGCGACCTCGGCATCGGCCGTCAGGACATCCGCCGCGTCGCCAAGACCGCCGTCGGCTTCTGATTATACGCCCGCCGCTCCTTGCGGCGGATGCGAGACGACCTACTCAAAAGGCCTGAGGCTCCCGCCTCCGGCCTTTTTTCGTTTTGGGCGGTTCTCCGGGGCGAACCGGCAATGCCACAGCCGCCCGCAGGGTCGGCAGATGAAAAATGCATCGATGGCCGACCCCATTTACGCAACGCCCGGACAGCGCGCGCCCTTCCCGGTGCGTCTTTTTACACCAGCAAGCCCCTTTTGCGCCGCCAAAGGCTGCCAAACCCGTCAAAACCGCCTGAAACACAGGCATTTTCGCTCATATTTTGCTCAGATGATATTCAAAGCCGCAAATTTAGCCGACATAGTGCACAAATGCATGGCAGTAGCCTAAAATCTGCACTGCACAACATGGCTCAATGTCTATATATAAACCTCAACAGCCGAGAGCACAGAGAAACGCTGAGCCGGCCGACGAAATCAACAGAGATAGATTGAGGAAACGACCATGAACCCTATCCGCATCGCAAAGAACTGGATCTCCTACCGCCGCACGATCAACGAACTCGGCAGCCTGTCCAACCAGGCCCTGAGCGACATCGGCCTGACCCGTTACGACATCCGTAACGTTGCTTCCCGTTCGTTCCGCTAAGGCGTAAACGATCGTCCCGCTGCCCGACCTCCAGGGCGCGACGATTGAGCGACAGGTTTTAAGAAAACGGCGCCTCGGGCGCCGTTTTTGATTCTGGGGTTTGCTGAAGACACCAGCCTCTGGAAAAGCGCCCGGCATCGCAGCATATTTCTTCTCCCCGCCGGGGAGAAGGTGGCCCGAAGGGTCGGATGAGGGGGCAAGCCCGCGGTCTATCTCTACCCTCGCCCCCTCATCCCGCTGCCGCGGACTTCTCCCCCTGGGGAGAAGAAACACGCGGCATGCGCTCGATCCACAACGCCAACCGGCTCTTCCCCCGCTTACGCCCCGCAAAAACATTTGGCTGCCCAGGCCATGCATGCTAGTGCATCCCGCAACAATGCCGCGTCCCCAAGGGACCCGCGCGGAACCATCACTCGAATGACAGCCGCCGGACGGGAGCTTTGCCCCGCGCGCGGTTCATGGACGCCAGCATGCAAGACAAGACCCATTCTCCCATTCACGTCGTGGGCGGCGGACTGGCCGGCTCGGAAGCCGCATGGCAGATTGCTGAGAGCGGCGTGCCTGTCATCCTGCACGAAATGCGCGGCGTGCGCGGCACAGATGCGCATAAGGGCGATACGCTGGCGGAATTGGTCTGTTCCAACTCCTTCCGCTCCGACGACGCGACGGCCAATGCGGTCGGTGTCATCCATGCGGAAATGCGGCTTGCCGGCTCTCTCATCATGGCCTGCGCCGATAAACACCAGGTGCCGGCCGGCGGCGCGCTCGCCGTCGACCGCGACGGGTTTTCGCAGGCCGTAACGGATATGCTTGAAAATCACCCGCTGGTGACAATTGTCCGCGAAGAAGTAACAGGCCTGCCGCCAAAGGAATGGGGCAGCACCATCATCGCCACCGGCCCGCTCACCTCGCCGGATCTGGCGGCAGCAGTTCAGGCCGAGACGGGCGAAGATGCGCTGGCATTCTTTGATGCCATCGCGCCCATCGTGCACCGCGACAGCATCAACATGGATATCTGCTGGTACCAGTCACGTTACGACAAGGTCGGCCCCGGCGGCACGGGCAAGGATTACATCAACTGCCCGATGGACGAAGAGCAATATAACGCCTTTATCGATGCGCTCATTGCCGGTGATACGGTCGGTTTCAAGGAATGGGAGGGCACCCCCTATTTCGACGGCTGCCTGCCGATCGAGATCATGGCGGAGCGCGGCCGCCAGACGCTGCGCCACGGCCCGATGAAGCCGATGGGCCTGACCAATGCCCATAACCCGACCGTCAAGGCCTATGCCGTCGTCCAGCTGCGGCAGGACAATGCGCTCGGCACGCTCTATAATATGGTCGGTTTCCAGACGAAGCTGAAATATGGCGTGCAGGCGGATGTGTTCCGCATGATTCCCGGTCTCGAAAATGCGGAATTCGCCCGCCTCGGCGGCCTGCACCGCAACACCTATATCGATTCCCCCATCCTGCTGGACCGCTCGCTAAGGCTGAAATCGCGGCCGGACCTGCGTTTCGCCGGCCAGATCACCGGCTGCGAAGGGTATGTGGAAAGCGCCTCCGTCGGGCTTCTCGCCGGTCGCTTCGCAGCGGCCGAACAAAAGGGCGAAACCCCGAGCCTGCCGCCGGCCACCACGGCGCTTGGCTCGCTGCTCAACCACATCACCGGCGGCCATCTCTCTTCCGATGATGAGCCGGGCAAGCGTTCCTTCCAGCCGATGAACATCAATTTCGGCCTGTTCCCGGAACTGGAGCCGGGCTCCATCGTCAAGCCTGATGGCGTGAAACGTTTTCGCGGCAAGGACAAGACCATCATGAAGCGCCAGCTCATCGCAGCGCGGGCGCTGAAGCATTGTGCCGCTTGGCTTGGCGTGGAACACGTCGCAACGGAACAAGAGAGCGACGCAACGCCATAGGCCTGCCCCGCATCTATCGGCCAGAATAAAGGGGCATGTGTCCGCACACGCCCCTTTTCCATTCCGGGTCACCGGATTTTGCCTTGCCCGGCCAGTCGCGCTCGGGCAAAACCTTTTTATTTCGACATTAAAAGACTGAGGAGATCGAATATGGACGTTCGCGCCGCCGTTGCCATTCAGGCAGGAAAACCGCTCGAGGTCATGACCGTTCAGCTTGAAGGTCCCCGCGCCGGCGAAGTGCTGATCGAGGTGAAGGCCACCGGCATCTGCCACACCGACGATTTCACCCTCTCCGGCGCCGATCCGGAAGGCCTGTTTCCGGCGATCCTCGGCCATGAAGGCGCCGGTATCGTCGTTGATGTCGGCCCCGGCGTTACTTCGGTCAAGAAGGGCGATCACGTCATTCCGCTCTACACGCCGGAATGCCGTGAGTGCTATTCCTGCACATCGCGCAAGACCAATCTCTGCACCTCCATCCGCGCCACGCAGGGCCAGGGCGTGATGCCTGACGGCACCTCGCGCTTCTCCATCGGCAAGGACAAGATCCATCACTATATGGGCTGCTCGACTTTCTCGAACTATACGGTTCTGCCCGAGATCGCGCTGGCCAAGATCAATCCCGACGCGCCCTTCGATAAGGTCTGCTACATCGGCTGCGGCGTGACGACCGGCATCGGCGCCGTCATCAACACCGCTAAGGTCGAGATCGGCTCCACCGCAATCGTCTTCGGTCTCGGCGGCATCGGCCTCAACGTGCTTCAGGGCCTGCGCCTTGCCGGCGCGGATATGATCATCGGTGTCGATATCAACAACGATCGTAAGGCCTGGGGCGAGAAGTTCGGCATGACCCACTTCGTCAACCCGAAGGAAGTCGGCGACGACATCGTGCCCTATCTGGTCAACATGACGAAGCGTAATGGCGACCTGATCGGCGGCGCGGACTATACGTTCGACTGCACGGGCAATACCAAGGTCATGCGCCAGGCGCTGGAAGCCTCACATCGCGGCTGGGGCAAATCCGTCATCATCGGCGTTGCGGGTGCGGGCCAGGAAATATCCACCCGTCCGTTCCAGCTCGTCACCGGCCGCAACTGGATGGGCACCGCCTTCGGTGGCGCGCGCGGCCGCACGGATGTGCCGAAGATCGTCGACTGGTACATGGAAGGCAAGATCCAGATCGACCCGATGATCACCCACACCATGCCGCTCGAAGACATCAACAAGGGCTTTGAGCTGATGCACAAGGGTGAATCGATCCGCGGCGTCGTGGTTTATTGATTCCAGGCGAAGGCGGGCGCGCCTGACGGTGCGCCCGCCATTCGTGCAAATGTGATTGCCAAGAGTCTGCTGCAGCCATGGCGATTAACGGCACGGTAAATCTATCGTCGTAAGCCGATACTGCGCGGTGGAGTTGAAAACCTCTCCCCGGCCAGAGCAAGGCCAGACAGCGGAGAGCGACCCGTGAAAATCGTACCGATCGACAACGGAAACCGCGCCGCCGCCGTTGGCCTTCTGGCGAAAGGTTTTCCGGAAAAAAGCGAGGCCTTCTGGGAGCGCGGCCTGTCGCTTATCGGTGAACATCACGAGCGGCGTCATCTCGGCCCCATCGGCCAATTGCTGATGAAGGGCGGCGATGCCGCAGGCGTGCTGCTGACAATCAGGAGCCGCCTGCCCGATACCGGCCAAGTGATCGTCAATCTTTCAAGCTGGTATGTCGAGCCGTCCTGCCGCTGGTTCGCGCCGCGCATGTTGCAGATGGCGTCATCGGACGAAAACGAACTCTTCACCGATCTCACCCCCTCGCCCGAAGCCCGCCAGCTGAACGAGCGGCTGGGGTTTCACACGGTGACAAATTGCACATTGTTTTATCCGCTGCCGCTCACGACTTTTCGCCCGACAGGCGGACGGCTTCATCCGTTCACACAGACAACGGCGAAAACTCTCTCTTCAGAAACACGCGACATGCTGGAAGACCACGCCCGTCTGGGCTGCATCGTGGCCATTCTGGAAGCGGAAGGCCGTCCCTATCCTCTGGTTTTCCTGAAAACCATAACCAAAAAACTCCCCTCCGCCCGCCTGATCTATTGCGAGGACCGGCAGATCGCGCAAAGCCACCTGCCCGCCATTGCCCGCCACCTGCTGGGTAAAGGCCGGCTCGCGCTCACCATGGCGGCTTGCGAGGAGGACCGAAAGGCGGCCGGCTTTGCCGCACATAAAATTGCACCAATACAAGTAAAAGGCGCATGGAACCCACAGTTTATTAACGAAACATACTCAGAGTTGGTGTTATTGCCACCTTAGGTATTCTAGTGAATCCTTCGTGACCTGATGGAATCCTGGCCTTTACAGGCAAAGCGTCGTTCCGGGGCGGGTCCATGGTTTCAAACGGGAAATTGGAGAACAAGCATGCTCGCGGCGAAAGAAAATGAAATCGACGTTGCCGACACGATTTATTCCTACCTGGCTGACCGTTTTCCCGCCTATGCCCCCTTTTCCGCCGATACGCTGCTTCTCGAAGGCGGCGCGATCGATTCGCTCGGCTTTCTCGAGTTGATGGTCTTCCTCGGCGAGAGTTTCGGCATCATTCTCGATGACGAGCATTTCCAGCCCGAAAATCTCGGCACGCCGGCCGATCTCGTCGCCTTCGTCCTCAGGGAACGGAGGAGATGACACCCCATTTCCTGCTGCACCACCTGCTTACCGCCCGCGCGGCAAGCGACGACCAGGCACTAGTCCACAAGGACCGATCGCTGAATTATCGCGACTTTGCCACAGCGGCGGCCCGTTGCGCAGCGGCATTGCAGGAAGCCGGCGCGCAACGCGGTGACCGCGTCGTTATCTATCTGCCGCGCGGCATCGCGGAATGCTGGTCGATCTTCGGTGTGAGCATGGCGTCCGGCGTCTTCGTGCCGGTGAACGCATTGCTGAAAGCGCAGCAGATTCGCCATATCGTCAAGGATTGCGGCGCAAAAATCGTCATCAGCGACGCCGCGATGATGGAAGAGCTGAAAGCGGCACTGGAAGACCTTCCCGATGTCACGGTGCTGCTGGCGGAAGAGATCGAAACCCGCGCAACGCCTGCCCGCCCTTCAGCGGCAATCGGCGAAGACCTGGCCGCCATTCTTTATACCTCCGGCTCCACCGGCTCGCCCAAGGGCGTGATGCTGTCGCACCGCAATCTTCTGGCCGGCGCGCGCATCGTGCGCACCTATCTGGCAATCACCGGCAGCGACCGCATTTTGTCCCTTCTGCCCTTCAGCTTCGATTATGGCCTGAACCAGCTGCTCACGGCGGTGGAACAGGGTGCGGCCACGATCATCTCCACCTTCCGGCTGGGCGACGAGATTATCCGCGATCTGCGCGACCATGCCATCACGGGTCTCGCCGGCGTGCCGACGATCTGGGCGATCCTGACGAAAGCCGCCCCGTCGCTGACAAAGACGCCTCTGCCGCATCTGCGCTACATCACCAATTCCGGCGGACGCGTGCCGCAGGAAACCGTCAAGGCCTTGCGCGAGAAGTTGCCGGATACGAAAATCTACCTGATGTATGGCCTCACGGAAGCCTTCCGCTCCACCTTCCTGCCGCCCGATGAAATCGACCGCCGCCCAACTTCCATCGGCAAGGCCATTCCCGAATGTGAAATCTTCATCGTCACCGATAAGGGACAGAGGGCGAAGCCGGGTGAACCCGGCATTCTCGTGCATCGCGGCCCAACCGTCTCGCTGGGTTACTGGAACCGGCCGGAGGATACGGCAAAGGTGCTGCGCCCTCACCCCTTCATTCCGGCGGCGCTGGGCGGCGAGACCGTATGTTATTCCGGCGATCTGGCGGTGGAGGACGAGGACGGTTTCTTCAGCTTCGTCGCCCGCAACGATGCGATGATCAAATCGTCGGGCTATCGCATCAGCCCGACCGAGGTGGAGGAAAGCCTGATGTCGACGGGGCTTTTCCGTGAGGTCGCCGTCATCGGCCTGCCGGACCCCTTCGCGGGCGAAAAGGTCCATGCCGTGGCGACTGCCGCCAACCAGAATATCGACGTTTCGGCAGCGCTGAAGAAGGCCGCCGAAATGCTCGCCCCCTTCATGATCCCGCGCGCCATCGAACTGGTGGAACGACTGCCGGTCACGGCCAATGGCAAGGTGGATTACCGCGCGCTGGTGCGCGAACGGACGGACAATGGCGCCAACGGATAAACCCCAGACCCACGGCCCGACCTTTGCAGCCGCGTCATTCGACATAAGCGAGAACGATCTGATGATCGGCGGACTTTCCGTGCGCGATATTGTCGCCGGGACCGGAACGCCGTGCTTCCTTTATGACGCCGCCGCCATGCGCCGCGCGTATCGCGATCTCGAAACCGCGCTGGGCGGTTTTGCCGATATCTATTATTCGGTGAAGGCCAATCCCCTGCCCGCCATCGTCTCGCTTCTCCGGCAGGAAGGTGCGGGTGCGGAAATCGCTTCCGTCGGCGAATATCGCGCCGCCATTAAGGCTGGTGTCGCAGCGGAAAACATCATCTTCGCCGGCCCCGGCAAAGGCATGGCCGAACTGCGCGAAGTGATCGAGAGCGGTATCGGCGAAATCCACATCGAAAGCGCCGAGGAAATTGCCCGCATCGAGGCGATCGGCAGGCCGGTCAAGGCGTCGATCCGCATCAATCCGGTGCCGGATGCGCAGGCGGGCGCCATGCGCATGGGCGGCAAGGCCACCGCCTTCGGTTTCGACGAGGAAGAGCTGGAAAATGTCCTGCCGCTCTTCAAGGACGCCCGATATATCGATCTCGTCGGCGTCCATATTTACGGCGGCACGCAGATTCTCGATGCCGACATGCTTGTCTCCCAGTGGCGACACGGCATTTCCGTTGCCGCGCGCATGGCCGAGATGCTCGGCAAGCCGCTCGAAACCATCGATCTCGGCGGCGGTCTCGGCATCCCCTATTTCGCCGGGGAGACACCGCTTGATCTCGCGAAGGTGGCCGCTGCCATTCCCGATCTCAAAGCGCTTCTTAACGAGCACCCGCTGATCGCCGAAGCCCATATCATCATCGAACCCGGCCGCTTCCTCGCCGGTCCCGGCGGCATCTATGTGGCGGAAGTCAATTCCGTAAAGACCTCGCGCGGCACCACCTTCGTGGTGGTGGATGGCGGCATGCACCATCACCTTGCAGCATCCGGCAATCTCGGCCAGATCGTCAAGCGCAACTATCCCATTGTCGCACCTGCCATGATGCAGGCGGAGCATGAGGAAACGGCAACCATCGTCGGCCCGCTCTGCACGCCGCTCGATACGCTTGCCCGCAATGCGGCCCTGCCGAAGCTGAAAGCCGGCGACCTCATCGCCATCCTGCAATCGGGCGCTTATGGCGCCAGCGCCAGCCCCGTGGGCTTTCTCAGCCACCCGGCGGCGAAGGAAGTGCTGGTTGAGGATGGGACGTTTGAGGTGATCGGGCGATAATCACCCCCGCAGCAACCTGTCCCCCACCGCGAATTTCGATTTCAGCAGACACTCGTCATACTCTGCCTCACCTACGGAATCGAACACGATGCCGCCGCCGACATTGAAGACCGCACGGCCGTCGTCAAACAGGCTGAGCGTGCGGATCGCCACGGAGAACCGCATCTCACCATTTGGAGACATGAAGCCAATTGCGCCGCAATAGACGTCGCGCGGGGTCGCCTCCAACTCGCGCAGGATTTTCATCGCCCACATTTTCGGTGCGCCGGTAACGGAGCCGCAGGGAAACAGGGCGGCGAAGATATCTTCCACCGTCACGTCGAGCAGAAGTTTCGCCCTGACATGGCTGACCATCTGATGCACGGTCGGATAGGTCTCGATATCGAACAGCCGCGGCACATCAAGGCTGCCGACTTCGGTAATGCGGGAAATATCGTTGCGCAGCAGATCGACGATCATGCGGTTTTCGGCGAGCGTCTTTTCGTCGCCAAGCATTGCGGCGATGATCGCCCGGTCTTCTTCCGCATCGGCCCCGCGCGGCGTCGTTCCCTTCATCGGATGGGTTTCGATGAAACCTTCCGCATCGACCGAGAAAAACAGTTCCGGAGACCGCGACAGGATGACCGGGCCGCCGAGATCGACCAGCGCGCCATATTTCACCGGCTGCCGTTCGATCAACGACCAGAAGGCCGTCAGCGGATCGCCGCTCCAGCGGGCGTGAACGGGCATGGTCAGATTGCCCTGGTAACAATCACCGCGACGCAGATGCTCATGCAGCTTCTCGAAACGCTGCCGATATTCGGGAAGCGTCCAGGCCGCTACCGGTTCGGTCAGAAAGGCGTCCGCATCTGGCACCGCGTCGGGTCGCGCAAAGCGGCCTTCATCCGGCTGCGGGCCGGAGAAGACGCCGAAATTGAGAAACGGTACGTTGCGGGGCTCGGCGGCAAAAGGCGCAAGCTTCGGCTCGAACAGGAAACCAGCCTCGTAGGACATATAGCCGGCAAGGTATTTCCCGGCGCGCCGCAACGCCTCCATGCGCTCCAGCGCGGCAAAAAACGCCGCCGGTTCATCCGCGACGATGATCTCTTCCGGCTCGGTGAAGGCTGTCACCGTGCCGGTCGTATCATCCCGGAAAAGAACGTAAGGCGCGTGTGCCAAGGAAAAATCCGTAGAATGAAGGTTTGGGGCGTTCAAAGCGGCGAATAGAAACCTCTCCTCCGTCATCCTCGGTCCCCGGATCAAGCCCGAGGATGACGTCGAGTGTCGGGGAGGCTCTGCAACCTAAACCGGGTCTATATCGCCCCGCGCCCACATTTCGATGGTTTCCGCATAAAAATCGGCGAAACGGCCTTCCTCGATCGACTTGCGGATACCCTGCATCAGCTCCTGATAATAGGCAAGATTGTGCCAGGAGAGCAGCATGCCGCCAAGCGCCTCGTTGGAGCGCGTGAGGTGATGCAGATAGGCGCGGGAATAGTCACGCGAGGCCGGGCAGTTGGACTGCTCGTCCAGCGGGCGCATATCCTCGGCGTGGCGGGCATTGCGGATATTGACCCTGCCACGGCGGGTAAAGGCCAGTCCATGACGGCCGGAGCGGGTCGGCATCACGCAGTCGAACATGTCGATGCCGCGCGCGACGGACTTGAGAATATCGTCAGGCGTCCCGACACCCATCAGGTAACGCGGCTTTTCGGTGGGCAGCACCGGCAGGGTGATATCGAGCATGCCGAGCATCACATCCTGCGGCTCGCCGACGGCAAGTCCGCCCACCGCATACCCCTTGAGATCGAGCTGCTTCAGTCCCTCTGCGGAACGAATGCGCAGGTCCGGCTGGTCGCCCCCCTGCACGATACCGAACATGGCCTTGCCCGGCTGCTCCCCGAAGGCGACGCGGCAGCGCTCGGCCCAGCGCAGTGACATTTCCATGGCGCGCTCGATTTCCTTGCGTTCGGCGGGCAGCGCGATGCATTCGTCAAGCTGCATCTGAATGTCGGAATCGAGCATGCCCTGAATTTCGATGGAGCGTTCCGGCGACATGTGGTGCAGCGAACCGTCAACATGGCTCTTGAAAGTCACGCCCTGCTCATCAAGCTTGCGCAGGCCGGAAAGCGACATCACCTGAAAACCGCCGCTATCGGTGAGGATCGGATGCGGCCAGCGGATCAGCTCATGCAGGCCACCGAGGCGCGCAACACGCTCAGGACCCGGCCGCAGCATCAGGTGATAGGTATTGCCGAGAATAATATCGGCCCCCAGCTCGCGCACCTGATCGAGATACATGGCCTTGACGGTGCCGACGGTGCCAACCGGCATGAAGGCGGGCGTGCGGATGACGCCGCGCGGCATGGCGACTTCGCCGAGGCGCGCGCCGCCGCTCGTGGCTTTCAGGGTGAAAGTGAATTTGTCGTGCATCAGTTTTTCCGGAACAACAGGCTGGAATCGCCATAGGAATAGAAGCGGTATCCGGTTTCGATGGCGTGCTTATATGCGTCACGCATCGTTTCGAGACCGCAGAAAGCCGAAACGAGCATGAACAGCGTCGATTTCGGCAGGTGGAAATTGGTCATGAGCATATCGACCGCGCGGAAGCGGTATCCCGGCGTGATGAAGATGCCGGTGGCGTCGGACCATGGGTGGATGGCGCCATCTTCCGTCGCCGCGCTTTCGATCAGCCTCAGCGACGTCGTGCCGACGCAGACGATACGTCCGCCGCGCGCCTTCACCGCATTCAGCCGGTCAGCGGTTTCCTGCGAGACGTGGCCGATCTCGAAATGCATCTTGTGGTCATCGGTATCGTCGGCCTTGACCGGCAGGAAGGTGCCTGCCCCCACGTGAAGCGTCACGAAATGCCGCTCGATACCGGCCTTGTCGAGCGCCGCAAACAGCTCGGGCGTGAAATGCAGGCCGGCGGTGGGGGCGGCAACGGCGCCTTTCTCGCGGGCGTAGATGGTCTGGTAGTCGGTCTGGTCCTGCGCATCTTCCGGTCGCTTGGCCGCGATATAGGGCGGCAGCGGAATATGGCCGACGGAGGCAATCGCCTCATCCAGCACCGGACCGGAAACGTCGAACAGCAACGTGATCTCGCCGTCCTCGCCCTTTTCCTCAACGGTGGCTTCGAGATGGGCAAGGCCGCAGGCCCCGCTGAATGAATTAGCATTGTCGCGCTCGTAACCAAACCGGATGCGGTCGCCTTCCTTGATGCGCTTGCCGGGACGCGCGAAGGCCTTCCAGCGCGATTGATCGGCGCGCATGTGCAGCGTGGCCGAAACCGCCGTCTCCGGCGCACCGTCGCGCAGGCGCACGCCTTCCAGCTGGGCAGGAATGACGCGGGTGTCGTTGAAGACAAGCGCATCGCCGGGTCGCAGGAAGGACGGAAGGTCGAAGACGCGATGGTCTTCCATGCGATT
The DNA here is from genome assembly GCF_027956555.1 of Agrobacterium sp. ST15.16.055. Lineage (NCBI taxonomy): Bacteria > Pseudomonadati > Pseudomonadota > Alphaproteobacteria > Hyphomicrobiales > Rhizobiaceae > Agrobacterium > Agrobacterium sp. ST15.16.055. The sequence goes on along the minus strand of NZ_JAQKGN010000006.1, from coordinate 130,162 downwards.
TTCATTCGGATCGACCACCAGCAGGCGCGCACTGTCGCGCGGGTTTGCCGGGCGAAGGGCGATATTCTCCTCGGGCAGATCGAAATCGAACAGGTCTACGCGCATTGCAAGGGCTCTCGAAAATATCAAAACCCGCCCTGCATTGCGTGGGGCGGGTGGAAGGTGATGACAAGGGTGCCTCTACGCTCGACGTCATCCTCGGGCTTGTCCCGAGGATCTAACCACGTTGACGTTGTGGATCATCAGATCCTCGGGACAAGCCCGAGGATGACGTCTGCGTGGTTGGCACCCTTGTCATCAATGTGAAACGCCCCGCAGTTTCCTGCGGAGCGGGTAAACGCTTTATACGCTACGCTCAAGCCGCAGAAGCGAGCTTCATCGAAACGATCGAATCGGGATCCTTCACCGGCTCGCCGCGCTTGACCTTGTCGATGGCTTCCATGCCTTCGATGACCTGGCCCCAGACGGTGTACTGCTTGTTGAGCCACGGGGAATCGGTAAAGCAGATGAAGAACTGCGAGTTGGCGGAGTTCGGGCTCTGCGAACGGGCCATGGAGCAGGTGCCGCGCACATGCGGAATGGCGGAGAATTCTGCCTTCAGGTCTTCCTTGTCGGAACCGCCCATGCCGGCGCGGGCCGGGTTGAAGCTTTCGGAACCCTTCTTGCCGAACTTCACGTCACCCGTCTGGGCCATGAAGTCTTCGATGACGCGGTGGAAAACGACGCCGTCATAGGCGCCTTCCGATACCAGTTCCTTGATGCGGGCGACGTGGCCCGGCGCAACTTCAGGCAGCAGCTGGATCACGACCTTGCCGGTCGTGGTTTCCATGATGATGGTGTTTTCCGGATCCTTGATCTCGGCCATGTTATTCTCCTCTGTTCGGGCTCTATTGCCCTACCTTACTTCTTGCCGACGGTGACCTTGATCATCCGGTCGGGGTTGGAAACTTCGCCGTTGCTGCCCTGCCCGCGCTTGATCTTGTCCACGGCTTCCATGCCGGACACGACCTTGCCGACCACGGTATATTGACCGTTCAGGAACGGGCCGTCGGCAAACATGATGAAGAACTGCGAATTGGCGGAGTTCGGATCCTGCGAGCGGGCCATGCCGACCACGCCGCGCGTGAACGGAACCTTGGAGAATTCGGCCGGAATATCCGGCAGGTCGGAACCGCCCGTACCCGCGCGCTGGGCGCTGAAGCCCTTTTCCATGTTGCCGTATTGCACGTCGCCGGTCTGCGCCATGAAGCCGTCGATGACGCGGTGGAAGGCGACATTGTCATAAGCGCCCTTCTTGGCCAGCGCCTCGATCTGCGCAACGTGCTTGGGCGCAACTTCCGGCATCAGCTCGATAACGACAGGACCGTCCTTCAGCTGCACGGTCAAGAGTTCGGCTGCAGAAGCAAGGGTGCTGGCGGCAAGTGCGCCTGCAAACATGGCGCCGGCAAAGGCAAATCGAACGAGTTTCATCGGATTGGCTCCAGAATGTAAGGCTGAAGTCAGCGCTTCAGCTTGGCGTTGAGGGCTTCAAGCACGGCTTTCGGCACGAAAGCCTCGACATTGCCGCCCATGGCGGCGATTTGCCGGACCAATGTGGCTGTAATGGGTCGCGACGATGTGCCGGCGGGCAGGAATACGGTCTGGATATCCGGCGCCATCTGGCGGTTCATGCCGGCCATCTGCATTTCATAATCGAGATCGGTGCCGTCGCGCAGGCCGCGCAGCAGAAGGCGTGCGCCGTGCTTTCGGGCGGCATCGACGACCAGATTATCGAAGGAGACGACTTCCATGCGCGCCGCTTCACCCGGCAGATGTTCGGCAAGCGCCTGCTTTATCAGCCCTGCCCGTTCCTCGAAGCTGAACAGCGGCGCCTTTCCGGGATGAATGCCGACGGCCACGATGACTTTCGACGCCACGTTCAGCGCCTGGAGAAGCACATCCAGATGTCCGTTGGTCATCGGATCGAAGGATCCTGGATAAAAGGCAATCGTCATATCGCTCTCAGGTGGTGGGCGCGTCTCGACGCTTCGACATATGTGCCGCCTTTTGTCATGGAGAGGCACGCCGCGCAAGACTTTATAACCATCCCTCACACGCACGGCTGTGGCGTGAACCCCGGATGAATGGGCCGTTCAGTGCTGTTTCACAGCTATTTTGTTTAAATGCACAGCATCGGGAAACCGAAACGCCCCTCACCCGTTAATCACCCGGAGAATTGAAAATGCTGGCCTTCATGATCGTCCTTTCGGTCATCGCATCATTCGCAGCCGAGTATGTTTTTCTCGAATGACGCCCTTCGCCAGATTCCTGAACGCCAGATGAACGAGCCATTCAAGGAAGTTTCACCGGGGCGATGCTAATCGATTTTTACGGTTAACGCGGAACATGTTGAAACATGGTGCGTTAAGACAGAACCAAAGGAACGGACAGATGTTTGTAAGAGAAAAACAGTCTACTTCGGCGAAAATCAGCTTCATCAGCACCGCCTGGACAGTACTGGTTATCGCAATGGTAGCAACGACGTTTAGCCTTTATGAGCAGAAGCCTGAAGCCCAGGGACCGGACTACCCGCAGCTGACCGCCCGTTATCAGTATATGAATTATTACTGAGTAACGGAGAGAATTTTCTCAAATCTCCCGGAGACGATATCATGTTTACATTTCTGACGATGCTTCTGGCCCTGATCAGCGTAATGTTCGTGACGTCGATGATCTCCGTGGTCGCCGAGATGCGACGCGAGGATGAGGAATTCAAGGCGACGATCCGCCGAAACCGCGCCTTCTGAGCGCGGCAGACCGGCCTCAGCGCTTTTTAAAATGATTCTTCGTAACCGCCTGGACCCTCCGGGCGGTTTTATTTTGCCGCCTCACGGGGCGATACGGAGAAGATGACGGCCGAAAAACCGGCCTCCAATCACATAAGCGTTTTCAAAACCCCGTTTTTCCAAGGCAAATTCCCTTCAATTTCCCTTTGGATTGATTTAAGGAACGCCGATACGTTGCGGGCCGGAAGGCTGGCGACCGCAATGACGTTCCTGTGAGGTTTGCATAACGATGCTCGATTCCCTGAGAAATGCTTCTCGAACCATGGCAGCCAAGCTGCTGCTTCTCCTGCTTGTTGTTTCGTTCGGCGTCTGGGGCGTTTCCGCATCGCTTGTCACCTCCAATTCCCATGCCGTCATGACGGTGGGTGACCAGACGGTGAGCCCGCAGGAATTCCGCCTTGCCTATCAGCGCCAGATTTCCGATCTCAGCCGTCAATTCGGAACAAGGCTGACGACCGAGCAGGCCAAGGCCTTCGGCATTGATCGTCAGGTCTTTAGCCAGCTTGCGGCGGGCGCAGCACTTGACGAACTGGCATCAAAAATGAATCTCGGCCTTTCGGAAGACCGCCTCGCCAACCTGATCGCCGAAGACCCGGCCTTCAAGTCGGTCAACGGCCAGTTCGATCGCAATCTCTTCAGCGAACGCCTGCGCAATTCGGGGTTCCGCGAGGATGACTATATCAAGGAACGCAGCAAGGTCGCCGTCCGAAGCCAGATCGTCGAAGCCGTGTCGGACGGTTTTACCGCACCGCAGGTGCTGGTGGATGCGTTGAAACAATATCGCAACGAGCAGCGCGCCGTCGATTACGTCATTCTTTCGAACGCCGTCATTCCACCGGTCAAGGCACCGGGCGACGACGTGCTTGCCCCCTGGTTCGAAACCAACAAGGCGAAATATCGCGCACCGGAATTCCGCAAGTTCACCTATGTGAAGCTGGAACCATCCGATATTGCAGAACCGGCGTCGGTAACGGACGCGCAGATTGCCGATTATTATAACAGCCACAAGGACAGCTTCCGCACCGCCGGCCGTCGCACCGTCGAGCAGCTGACCTTCCCGGAAAAGGAAATGGCAGCCGCTGCCGCCGAGCAGATCAGGCTTGGCAACACCACCTATGACCAGGTGGTGAAGGATCAGGGCAAGACCGCGTCCGACGTCACGCTCGGCGAATTCACCAAGGACACCATTCCCGACCAGTCGATTGCCGACGCCGCTTTCGCCATCCAGAAGGATGGCGGCGTATCTCCGGTGGTCGACGGCTCTTTTGGCCCGGTCATCCTGCGCGTCACCGGCATCAAGCCGGAAACGACCCGCACACTGGAAGAGGCGAAGGAAGATATCCGCAAGGATCTCGCCACGGCCGCCGCCGCCGAAGAAATCACCAATGTTCACGACCGGTATGAAGACCTGCGCGCCGGCGGTTCTTCGCTCGCCGACGCTGCCCAGCAGCTGAACCTGAAACCCGTCACCGTCGCCGCCATCGACGCGTCCGGCCTCGATGAAAAGGGTGATAAGGTTGAGGGCCTGCCCTCCCCGCAGCTGGCGCAGGAGGTCTTCAAGACCGAACCCGGGACGGAAGCGCTGCCGATAAATCTCGGGCGTGAAGGCTACATCTGGTTCGATGTCGACCAGATCATCCCCGCCCGCGACCGCACGCTTGCCGAAGTCCGCGACGATGTCGTGGCCGACTGGACGGCGGAGCAGCAGCGTAACGCGCTTGCCGCCAAAGCCGAAGAACTGAAAACGCGCGTCGAAAAGGGCGAGACGCTGGAAGCAGTAGCGGGTGAGTTGAGCCTCGCGGTCGAACAGAAGTCCGGCCTGCGCCGCAACAGCGAAGACGCTATTTTCGGCCAGCAGACGATCGCGGCGGTCTTCTCCGGCGCAGAGGGCAAGGTGGGCGAGGCGGCTGATGCCGACGGTTCCAGCCGTATCCTCTTCAAGGTCACCTCGGTCGACACCAATGCGCCTGCCGATGCGCTCGCCAATGACGACCAGCAGTTCGCCGCCATTGCCCGCGCCGCCGGCGACGACATGCTGGACCAGATGGTCAACCGCCTGCAGAATGACTATGGTGTGACGATCAATCAGGCCCTCGCCGATCAGGCGATGGTCGGTTTCTAACCGGGGGGCGACAAGATGGCCGAACTGAAGCCGCTGATCGCCAAGGTCGCGAACGGAGAAAGCCTGAACCGCGAGGATGCGCGCACTGCTTTCGACATTCTGATGTCGGGCGAAGCCACCCCGTCGCAGATCGGCGGTTTCCTGATGGCGCTGCGCGTGCGTGGCGAAACGGTAGACGAAATCGTCGGCGCCGTTTCTTCCATGCGTGCCCGCATGCTGCCGGTTTCGGCCCCCGCCAATGCCATCGATATCGTCGGAACCGGCGGTGATGGCATCGGCACCTACAACATCTCGACCCTGGCCTCGATCATCACCGCCGGCACTGGTCTGCCGGTCGCCAAACACGGCAACCGGGCGCTGAGCTCCAAGTCAGGCACGGCAGATGCCCTCTCGGCACTCGGCGTGAAGCTCGATATCGGTCCCGATCTCATCGCCCGCTGCATCGCGGAGGCTGGCCTCGGTTTCATGTTCGCGCAGCTTCACCACTCGGCCATGCGCCATGTCGGCCCGAGCCGCGTCGAACTCGGCACCCGCACCATTTTCAACCTGCTCGGCCCCCTCTCCAACCCCGCCGGTGCAAAACGTCAGCTACTTGGCGTCTTCTCGCCGCGCTGGCTGGTGCCGCTCGCCGAAGTGCTGCGCGATCTGGGGTCGGAGAGCATCTGGGTCGTGCATGGCGACGGCATGGACGAGGTGACGACGACGGGCGTTACCCACGTCGCGGCGCTGGAAGACGGCAAGATCCGCACTTTCGATCTGACGCCGAGGGATTTCGGTGTCGAGCCCGCTTCCATGGAAGACCTGAAGGGCGGCGATGGCATTGCCAATGCGGCAGCGCTGCGCGAGGTTCTGTCCGGCAAGCGCAACGCCTATCGTGACGTGTCGCTGTGCAACGCGGCCGCAGCGCTGGTCATTGCCGGCAAGGCGGAAACGCTTACCGACGCGATGACGATTGCAAGCGATGCGCTCGATAGCGGCAAGGCCGCTGCCGCGCTCGACCGATTGGTCGCCGTATCCAACGAAGCCAATTCAGGGCAGGAATGAGAGCGAGATCATGAGCGACATCCTGAAAAAGATCGAGGCTTACAAGCTCGAGGAAATCGCCGCCGCCAAGGCCAAGGTTTCGCTGGCCGATCTGAAGGCCATGGCTGCGGACCAGAGCGCACCGCGCGGTTTCTATAAGGCGCTGCGGGCAAAACAGACCGAAGGCAAGTTCGGGCTTATCGCCGAAATCAAGAAGGCCAGCCCCTCGAAAGGCCTCATCCGACCGGATTTCGATCCGCCGGCGCTGGCCGCCGCCTATGAAGCCGGTGGCGCTGCCTGTCTTTCGGTGCTGACGGATAGGCCAAGCTTTCAGGGCGCGCCGGAATTCCTGACCGCCGCCCGCAATGCCTGCGCCCTGCCGGCGCTGCGCAAGGATTTCATGTTCGACACCTATCAGGTGCATGAGGCCCGTGCCTGGGGTGCGGACTGCATTCTCCTGATCATGGCATCGCTGTCGGACGACGATGCGAAGCGCCTCGAAGACGAGGCTTTCGCGCTCGGCATGGATGTGCTGATCGAAGTGCACGATGAAGAGGAAACCGAGCGCGCGCTGAAGCTCGCCTCCCCGCTTCTTGGCATCAACAACCGCAACCTGCGCACCTTCGAAGTCGGCCTCGAAACCAGCGAAAAACTGGCGGGCCTCGTACCGGCTGACAAGCTGCTGGTGGGCGAAAGCGGCATCTTCACCTTCGAGGATTGTAAGCGTCTCGAAAAAAGCGGCATCAGCACCTTCCTCGTCGGCGAAAGCCTGATGCGCAAGGACGATGTGACAGCGGCCACCAAGGCGCTTCTGACCGGCCAATCCGGCATTCTGGCCGCGGAATAAGACGCCAATGAGCGATGGCCAGAAGCTCACCCATATCGATGCGAGCGGCGAAGCGCATATGGTCGATGTCGGAGACAAGGCCGAAACCGTCCGTGTCGCAGTGGCCGAAGGTTTCGTGAAGATGAAGCCGGAAACGCTGGCGCTCATCCGCGAAGGCAACGCCAAGAAGGGCGATGTCATCGGCGCAGCACGCCTCGCCGGCATCATGGCCGCCAAGCAGACGGCAAACCTCATCCCGCTCTGCCATCCGCTGATGCTGACCAAGGTGGCGGTGGACATTGCCGAAGACGCCGCCCTGCCCGGCCTGCGGGTCGAAGCGCTGGTGAAACTGTCCGGCAAGACCGGCGTGGAGATGGAAGCGCTGACCGCCGTCTCCATCGCCTGCCTGACAATCTATGACATGGCGAAAGCCGCCGACAAGGCGATGGAGATCGTCAATATCCGCCTGCTCGAAAAGAGCGGCGGTAAATCCGGCGATTTCCGGCGACAGGAGAATTGAATGAAACCGCTGCTGCCCGTGGATGAAGCCATAAGGCGCCTTCTGGAAGCGGCGGTTCCTGTAGCGGAAAGCGAGACCCTACCGCTTGCCGAATGTGATGGCCGGGTTCTTTCGACCGATCTGACGGCGCGCCTCACCCAGCCGCCCTTCGACGCCTCTGCCATGGACGGCTACGCGCTGCGCAGCGCCGATGCGGCCGATATCGGCTCGGTGCTGACCGTCATTGGTCAGGCCGCCGCCGGCCATGCCTTTACCGGCACGGTAGGTGAAGGCCAGGCCGTTCGCATCTTCACCGGCGCGCCCGTGCCTCAGGGTGCGGATACCATTCTCATTCAGGAAGATGCCGAAGTGCTGGAGGGCGGAAAAATCCGCACCGCCTTCGACGTCACCGCCGGGCGACATATCCGCCCGCGCGGACAGGATTTTACCGAAGGCGAAGCGGCCCTGAAGACCGGTCGGGAACTCGGCTTCACCGAACTGACGCTGGCGGCCGCGATGAACCATGCCGCTCTCACTGTCTATCGCAGGCCCCGCATCGCCATCCTCGCCACCGGCGACGAGTTGCTGCCGCCGGGAAGCGCGCCGCAGCCCGCGCAGATCATCGCCTCCAACACCTTCGGCGTCGCAGCCCTTGCCCGGCAGGCCGGGGCCGAGGTCATCGATCTCGGCATCGTCGCCGATAATGACAGGCTGATCCGCGCCGCCATCGGCAAGGCCGTCGCAGCGAATGTCGATGTGCTGGTGACGCTCGGCGGCGCTTCCGTCGGCGACCATGACCTCGTGCAGGCAGCCTTGAAGGCGGAAGGCATGCAGCTCGATTTCTGGCGCATCGCCATGCGTCCGGGAAAACCGCTAATGGTCGGCGCCATCGGCTCCATGCAGGTTCTGGGCCTGCCTGGAAACCCGGTTGCCAGCCTTGTCTGCGGCCTGCTGTTCCTGGAACCGCTGATCCGCAGCATCGCCCGCCGCGCACCCCGGCAACGAGCGGCGACCGCCCGCACCGCCACACCGCTGAAAGCGAATGATCATCGGCAGGATTATCTGCGCGCCCGTTTCAGCACCGACGAAAACGGCCTGCTGGTGGCGGAAGCCCATACGAAGCAGGACTCATCGATGATGAAGATATTGGCCCATTCCGACGGGCTGCTCGTGCGCCCGCCAAATGCGCCAGCGGCGACGGCTGGGACAGAATGCCCGGTCATCCGGTTGAAATCCTGACGCACGGTCTATACGGGCGGATTACGGCCGGCCGCATAACTGGCCTTTTCCTGAACCTTGCCGAATGATTGCCGCGCCGTCCCAAAACGGCGCTGCCGCATCCCGCAGGCGCGGGAACCCAAGATAAGACTGTAACATTCCTGTATCCCGACACGAATGACAAAAAAAGAACCGCCTATAGGCGGGGTCGCGCCGAATTAAAAAGCCACCATACCTTTTCACGCCGGGATTATTTCCCCATCTTGTTGTACCAAAATAAACCACACGAATTCCGTTATTGGGATTGACAGAATAAATGCGGTTCTGTCACCAAGGCAAACAATAGAGGAAAAAGTTCCGGAATTCGGGAAAATGAAAATTACTTATATTTATCAATTAAATAAAATACAAAGTGGCAAAAATGAAGTTTCATGGCACAAAAATTAGTTTCCCATAAATTAAGCTTTCCAAAACGAACTTCATAATAATAATCATAGTCGATAAGCAGACTCACTGGAGTTTCTTGATGAACACGGCATCCACGCCCAAAACCACGGGGCCCGACATTGCCGGGCAGATTGCCTATGCCATGCGGAGCATGGGTGTTTCGCCGATCCCGCGTAACTATAGTCTCTTTTACGAAGCCTATATCGGCTCGAACCCTGCCCTGACGAAGGAGCTGGCCGCGCTTGGACACCGGGTGACGCAGGAGGATCTGGACGAGCTGTCCTCCCGTTACGGAGAAGGAAATCCCGCCCGGTCGATCGACGACGCGCATGAGAAGCTCAGGCGCGAACTGGAGGGCCTTCTGGGCACGCTGAGGCGCGAACAATCCTCCATCGAAAACTACAACCGGATACTCGGTGAAACGCGCCAGCGCATCGATGACAAGAATGCAGCCAGCAGCAATATTCTAAGGAATGCGATTTCGCTGCTGGCCGAGGCCACTGGCTCGAAAATCATCGACGGCGAAAAGACCTTCAACGATGTCAACCGCCATGCCGAGGAAATGCACCAGGTCCGCCTGGAGTTGGATGAGTACAAGCGCATCGCCAATACGGATTCGCTGACGCGCCTGTCCAACCGACGCGCCTTCGATGACCGGCTGGCGTCCATCTATGACAGCTCCATCGGCCTGCAATATACCACGCTCGTCCTGCTCGATATCGATCACTTCAAGCGGATCAACGACACTTTCGGCCACCCGGTCGGCGACAAGATTCTCGCCACCGTCGCCTCCGTCATCCGCGCCAATGTCCGCAAGGATGGTTTCGTCGCCAGAAGCGGCGGCGAGGAATTCGCCATCATTCTGGATGGCAATACGCCGGAAGAGGTGATGGTGATGTGCGAGCGCATCCGCCTGTCGCTGGAAAGCACGCCCTTCCGCAATTCCAGATCAGGCGCCGACTACGGCACGGTCACAATCTCCCTCGGCTTCGCTTCCGCCGCACAGGCCAGCAACCCGAGCGAACTCTACGGCCACGCAGACACCGCGCTCTATCATGCCAAGGAAACCGGCCGGAACCGTTCCATCTATTACGAGGACGGCATGCAGAAGAACTATGCGGGCAAGAACTGGCTGATTTATCGGACGTGAAAATTAGAGGGCAGCAGCCGTTCCGTTGACGCCCTCATTCCTGTGCTCGTCACAGGAATGAGGGCGGGGTGACGCAAGTGCATGCCCTTTAAATGCCAACCTGTTGCTGCGGCAATTGATGCCTCACCACATGGTCTTTGCCGCCCGCGCCGCCCATTCCCGATCATAAGTCTCCTGATCGAACTCCGCCTTCGCCGCCTTGAGCATGGTGCCGGGCGTCGGCAGCGATGCCACATCGACGAAATTGGCGGGGTTCCACAGTTCGGAGCGCATCAGCGCCCGTGCACACTGGAAATAGACCTCGTTTATCGTCACCACGATGACGGTGCGCGGATGTTTGCCATCCATCTCGAAGCTCTGCAACAACCCCGTATCGACGGAAACCACCGCGTGGCCATTGATGCGCATGGTCGTGTTGGAACCGGGGATCAGGAACATCAGCGCCACCCGTGGGTCGCGCACGATGTTCAGAAGCGAATCGATGCGGTTGTTGCCACGCCAGTCCGGCAACAGCACGGTCCTGTCATCGGCCACCCGCACCACGCCGCCCTTGTCGCCGCGCGGTGAACAGTCCATGCCTTCAGGCCCCACCGTTGCCAGCGCGAGGAATGGCGAAGTTTCGATTATCAGCCGGTATTCGGCTGTCAGCGCGGCTGTCACCTTGGCGATCGACGCCTCGCTCGTGCTGTCATAGATGGCCTTCAATTCCTCAACCGTGCGAATGATCGTCATGTCCGTTCCTATCCCTGCCAATTGCCTCTGTCGCCGCCGAAAGACCGGGGCGTCCTATTCCTCTGCGGCTTCCGCCTTTTCCCGCTCTGCCCGCTCGCGCGCGGTGCGGGCGGCCACGAGATCGGCCGGCTGGGCGTTGCCGCGGATCAGCGAACGGCCGGCATAGATGCCGCCGACGACTTCCATGGCGAAACGCTCCTCGTCGCGGTCGCGGAATTCCTCCACCAGGCGTGCGGCGTCTTCCCGCTCCTCGCCCATGGCGCCCAGCACTTCCTCGCTGAAACTCAGCGCCGATTCCAGCGTCTCGCGGATCTGGTAGTCGACGCCGGCTTTCAGCAGATCGATGGCATGGCCGCGGTCGTAAGCACGGGCGAGAACCGGAACCAGCGGAAATTCGTGTTTGACGATCTCTGCGATCCGCACAGCAGCTTCCTTGTCATCGACGCAAATAAGTACCGCGCGTGCCGTGCTGGCACCGGCCGCATGCAGGATTTCCGCCCGCGAACCGTCGCCATAATAGACCTTGAAACCGAATTCCGCCGCATCGCGCACGAAGTCGGCGTCCTTGTCGATCAGCGACAGCGTATAACCGCGCGCCAGAAGCGGCTGGCTGACGATCTGGCCGAAACGGCCGAAGCCGATCAGCAGAATGCTGCCCTCGACATTTTCAGGCACGTCGAGATCGTCGGTATTGGGAACCGCCGCCGGCACCAGCCGGTCATGCAGTATGACCATCAGCGGCGTCAGCACCATGGAGATGATGATGGTCGCCGTCAGGATGGCGTTCGCCTCCCGGTCGAGAATGCCGGCGCTGACGGCAGCCGAATAGAGCACGAAGGCGAATTCGCCGCCCTGCGCCATCAGCACCGCCCGTTCCAGGCTTTCGCGCCGGGTGGTGCCGAGCGCCCGCGCCACGCCATAGATCAGGAAGGCCTTGAGCAGCATATAGCCCACAACGCTGATGACCACGAGCTGCCAGCTGGAGGCAATGACGGCAAGATCGATCGCCATGCCGACACCGAGGAAAAACAGGCCGAGCAGAATGCCGCGAAACGGCTCGATATCCGCTTCCAGCTGATGGCGGAAGGAGGATTCCGACAGCAGCACGCCGGCGAGAAAGGCCCCCATGGCCATGGAAAGGCCGCTGACCTGCATCAGAAGCGCTGAACCCAGCACCACCAGCAGCGCGGCGGCCGTCATCACCTCGCGCGCGCCGGAGGCCGCCAGTAGGCGGAAGAACGGGTTGAGCAGATAACGCCCGGCAAGGATGAGCGCACCGACGGCAGCAAGCGCGATGCCGACGGAAGCCCAGCGCTCCGATGCCGTGACGTGTTCGCCGCCCGAACCGAGGAAAGCGACAAGCGCCAGCAGCGGCACGATGGCCAGATCCTCAAACAGCAGAATGGCGATGATGCGCTGCCCTTTCAGGCTCGACATGCTGTTGCGCTCCTGCAGCATCTGCATGACGATGGCCGTCGAGGTCAGCACGAAACCGGTGCCGGCAACGAACGACATGATGACGGGAAAACCGAGACCGACCCCGATCAATGTCAGGCCGGCCATGCAGACCAGCACCTGAAGCGCACCCAGCCCGAAAATATCCTGCCGCATCGACCACAGCCGCGACGGTTGCATCTCAAGGCCGATGATGAACAGGAACATCACCACGCCGAGTTCCGCTATATGCAGAATGGCCTGCGAATCGGAGAAAAAACCGAGACCGTAAGGCCCGATCACCAGACCGGCGGCCAGATAACCGAGCACCGAACCGAGGCCGATGCGCTTGAAGATCGGCGCGGCAACAACGCCGGCCGCCAAAAGCACGACCACCTGGGCCAGATCATTCCCGTTCGCTTCTACAGCCACACGCCACCCCGCTGAAAATCGATAAGACGAGGGTGTTCCCTCCCTCACTTCCTAGCGCATCGGCGTGAAAAGCGAAAACGATTTTACTGAAGGACGATGCACAGATTCAACGGGTTATTTGTCGCTCAGGGCATGCGATCCTCGGATGCCGCTGTCCTCCTCCCCTCATTGGTATGCTTGTCACAGGAATGAGGGTGGGTCCGCAGGCCTTGCGTCCGTCTACCGGTATCGCGGCTCTCTGCTCAAGCCCTTTTCGGCGAGCTCCCGCTCATAATCCGCAAACAGCGCATCGCCGGTCTCGCCCAGTTCCTTCAGATATTTCCAGGTGTAGATGCCGCTATCGTGGCCATCGTCAAAGATGATGCGCACCGCATAATTGCCGGTCGCGACCATGGAGCGGATGGCGACATCGCGTTTTCCGGGCACCGTGACCTTTTGCCCCGGCCCGTGGCCCTGCACTTCGGCCGAGGGAGAAAGGACGCGCAGCATCTCGGCTCGGAGACGGTAAACGCTGCCGTCATCAAAAGAGACGGTCAGTTCGCGCCGGTCTTTTGACACAAGCAGCTCAGTCGGCCAGGCATCACTCATTTTTCACTTCCGCAAGCTCGTCATATGCGTCAGAATTACGAACTTGCCTCACGATAGGCAAGCCACTACATCACCTGATAGAGCACCCATTCGGCGTGTGTGCCAGGCGCGAGGCGCAGTGAGGATGGAGACGTGAACGGTTTCTCCGGTTCGCTTGAAAAAGCGAAAACCCTGACGGAAAACAGCACACCGATGGTGGACCCTTTCGGCCGCTCCATCACCTATCTGCGTGTCTCGGTCACCGACCGCTGCGATTTCCGCTGTACCTATTGCATGTCCGAGCACATGACCTTCCTGCCCAAGAAGGATCTTCTGACGCTTGAAGAACTGGACCGGCTCTGTTCCGTCTTCATAACGCGCGGCGTGCGCAAGCTGAGGCTGACCGGCGGTGAACCGCTGGTGCGCAAGAACATCATGTCGCTGGTGAGAAACCTTGGCCGCCACATTGAAACCGGTATGCTGGAAGAGCTGACGCTGACGACAAACGGCTCACAGCTCGCCAAATTTGCCGACGAGCTTGCCGATTGCGGGGTGCGCCGCATCAACGTGTCGCTCGATACGCTCGATCGCGATAAGTTCCGCCATATCACCCGCTGGGGCGATCTCGACCGCGTCATGGAGGGGCTCGACGCCGCCCAGGCCGCGGGCATCAAGGTCAAGCTGAACGCGGTGGCGCTGAAGGACTTCAACGACGCCGAGATTCCCGATCTCATGCGTTTTGCCCATGGTCGCGGCATGGACCTGACGGTCATCGAAACCATGCCGATGGGGGAGATCGAGGAAGACCGGACAGACCGCTACCTGCCGCTTTCGCAGTTGCGCGCCGATCTGGAAAAGAGCTTCACATTGATCGACAGCGATTACCAAACCGGCGGTCCCGCCCGTTACGTGACGGTGAAGGAAACCGGAGGCCGGCTCGGCTTCATCACGCCGATGACGCATAATTTCTGCGAAAGCTGCAATCGCGTCCGCCTCACATGTACCGGCACGCTTTATATGTGCCTGGGCCAGGATGACGCCGCCGACCTGCGCACCGCGCTGCGCGCCTCCGACAGTGATGCCTATCTTTCCAGCGCCATCGATGAAGCCCTTCTGCGCAAGCCGAAAGGGCATGATTTCATCATCGACCGCACCCACAACCGGCCTGCCGTCTCCCGCCATATGAGCGTGACCGGCGGCTGAGCGAAGGCTGAAACTGTTTCTCGTCCACCCACCCATATAAACGGTTGAAATGCCGGCTGTGGCGTGCCACGTCTCTTTGCATGGAGGAATGCGTGGTCACGCCCGAAAGGCGGCCCAAATCGCCCCGAAAGGGCGGCCGGGAAAACCGCGCATGGTCTGGGATATTTTGGAATGGCATTGACGGACAATACGCGCGGCGCCCTTTTCATGGCGCTCGCCATGGCAAGCTTCACGGCCAATGACGCCCTGACGAAATCCGTCACGCCCTATATCAATACCGGCCAGATCATGTTCGTCCGCGGCATCATAACGGTGGTGCTGATCTACATCGCCGCCCGCCATTTCGGTGCGCTCCGGCCGCTGAAAACCCTCATGCGCCCCATCATCATCCTGCGCTGTCTCTGCGAGGTGACTGCGGCCGTGCTCTATCTGACGGCGCTCGGCCTCATCGAATTTTCCAATGCCTCGGCCATATTGCAGTCCCTGCCCCTGGTGGTGACGCTGGGTGCGGCGCTGTTTCTGCGCGAGCCGGTGGGCTGGCGACGCTGGATGGCGATCATCGTCGGCTTTATCGGCGTGCTCGTCATCATCAGGCCCGGCCCGGAAGGCTTCACGCCGGGGGCGCTTCTGGTCGTCGCATCGCTCGCCGTCACCGCCGCGCGCGATCTGCTGACGCGGAAAATGTATGCCGATGTGCCCTCGCTCGCCATCACCGTCATCACCGCTTTCGTCAATATGGCGGTGGGCGGCCTGCTGATCGTGCCCTTCGGCGGCTGGCAGCCGATGAATTTTATGATCCTCTCACATCTCGCCGGTTCCGCCATCCTGGTGCTGGTGGGCTATCAGGCGATCATTCTCGCCATGAGATCGGGCGAAATCTCCTTCGTCGCGCCGTTCCGTTACACCAGCCTGCTCTGGGGTTTCATGATCGGCGTATTCTTCTTCAATGAAAAGATCGACAATTATACCATCGTCGGCGCCCTGATCGTCATCGGTTCGGGCCTCTACACCTTCTACCGCGAAAGCCTGCGCAAGCGCTCGCAGATGGCCAAGCGCGCGGCCGCCACCCCCACCGCCGCGACCACGGTACGGCCGGCTTCCGTTACGAAAGCTGCCGTAACGGGCGAGGCTGGAGAATGATATGAACAGCGGCCGTTTTCTGGACAGGACCACACCGCCGCACATCATCACGCTGGTCGTCATCGCCGGCGTTGCGGCTCTGTGCATGAATGTGTTCCTGCCCTCGCTTGCGGCCATGGCGGTTTATTTCGAGACCGACTACGCGGTGATGCAATTTGCCGTTTCGGGTTATCTTGCCGCCACCGCCTGCCTGCAGCTCATCATCGGCCCGCTTTCCGATCTTTTCGGGCGCCGCCCGGTCATGCTGGCCAGCATCGCCATCATGATCGTCGCAACGCTCGTCTGCATGCTCGCGCCCAACATCACCGTCTTCATGATCGGGCGCGTTGCGCAGGCGGCAGTCGTTTCCGGCTTCGTGCTGGCGCGCGCCATCGTGCGCGACATGGTGCCGATGGAACAGGCAGCCTCGATGATCGGCTACGTGACCATGGGCATGTCCGTGGTGCCGATGGTGGGGCCGACGGTTGGCGGGCTGCTCAACGACATTTCCGGCTGGCAGTCGAGCTTCGCCCTCCTCTCCCTGCTCGGCGTCGGCATTCTGGTGCTCGCCTGGTTCGATCTCGGTGAAACCAACCACAATAAGTCGGCGAGCTTTTCGCAGCAGTTTCACGCCTGGCCGGAACTTCTGCGCTCTCCGCTCTTCTGGGGTTATGCGCTAACCTCGACCTTCTCGTCCGGCATGTTCTTCTCCTTCCTCGGCGGCGCGCCCTTTGTCGGCAGCGTGCTTTACGGGCTCGCCCCGGCCATGCTCGGCCTGCAATTCTTCTTCATGGCCAGCGGTTACATGCTCGGCAACTTCATCTCCGGTCGTTATGCCAGCGAAATCGGCATTACCCGCATGATGCTGTCGGGCAATGTCATCGCCATTGCCGGCATCGTAACGACCATGCTGCTGATCTCCGCCGGGGCGGAAAGCGCCTATGCGTTTTTCGTGCCGCTCGCCTTGATCGGCGTCGGTAACGGCGTGACACTGCCGAGCGCCAATGCCGGCATGGTCAGCGTCCAGCCGCATCTGGCCGGCTCCGCCTCCGGCCTCGGCGGCGCGATGACCATCGGCGGCGGCGCAGCGCTCTCGGTGCTCGCCTCCTCGGTCCTGTCCAGGGAGGACGGAACCTGGCCGCTTCTTCTGGTGATGCTGGCGACCGGCCTTGTCGCCCTCCTCACCACCCATGTCGTAAGGCTGCAGGAACAGCGGGAATGACGGCCCCTTTCGAAATACCAGGTCTTGTGCTCGCCGGCGGGCTTTCGCGGCGCATGGGCAGCAACAAGGCGATGGTGCAATTGGGCGATACGCCCCTCATCTCCCATGTCATCAACCGCATCGCACGGCAGGTGTCAGACGTCACCATCAATGCCGCCAATGGCTGGGCGGAGAATTTCGGCCTGCCGCTGCTTCGAGATACGCTGAGCGGCCATGCCGGACCGCTTGCCGGTATTCTGGCCGGCATGCGCCATTTCCAGCATCGTGAGGGCGCGGTCAGTCACTTCCTGACCGCGCCCGCCGACAGCCCGTTTTTCCCGAACGATCTCGTGGCGCGGCTTTGCGAACCCCTGTCAGACGATGCGATCGTCATCGCTGCCTCCAGCGGCCAGCTTCACCCGGTTTTTGCGCTGTGGCCGGTAGCGCTTGCCGATGATCTCGAGGACTGGCTGAAGAACGATGAAAACCGGCGCATCCGCGCCTATCTCGCCCGGCACGTCACCATCGGCGTGGCCTTCCCGCCGCTGGAAACGGCAAAGGGCAGCCTCGATCCGTTCTTCAACATCAACACGCCGGATGAACTGGCGCTGGCGCGCAGCTATCTGGAGAAGCTGGAGCAATGACGGCACAAAAGGTCTTCGGCATCGCCGGCTGGAAAAACTCGGGCAAGACCGGCCTTGCGGTCCGTATCGTCACCGAGCTGGCGGCGCGCGGCTACCGCGTCTCCACCATCAAGCACGCCCATCATGATTTTGATATCGACAAGGTCGGGGCGGATAGCTGGCGTCACCGGCAGGCCGGCGCGCACGAAGTCACCATCGTCTCCGGCACCCGCTTCGCCATCATGCATGAATTGCGCGGCGAACCGGAACCCTCCTTCGAGGACATCCTCTCCCGCCTCGCCCCCTGCGATCTCGTGCTGATCGAGGGTTATAAATACGAGCCGGTGCCGAAGATCGAGGCGCGCCGACTGGACGCGGCCAAGACCGAACCGCTCGCGCCGCTCGATCCGCATATAATCGCCATTGCTGCCGATCATGACGTGGCGGACACGACGTTGCCCGTTTTCGATCTCGACGATACCGGCGCAATTGCCGATTTCATCGAGAAGACGGTGGGACTGGTGAGGCAGTAGCGACGTTTCCGCCGCCTCCTCTCCTCCGTCATCAAGCCAAAAAATGAAAAAGCCGGGCTCATCACCCGGCTTCATCATTCCTTGAGACGCAATACCTATTCAAGGAAAGTGGAAGGGTTCACCGGCGTCGCATCCTTGCGAACTTCGAAGTGAACCTGCGGACGCTTGGCGCTGCCGGTCATGCCCGATGTGGCGATGGTCTGGCCGCGCTGGACCTTCTGTCCGCGCTGCACGTCGAGATTGGCTGCGTTGCCGTAAACGGTGACCTTGCCGTCGTCATGGCGCACGAGAACCGTGTTGCCGAGCTGCTTCAGGCCGTTGCCCGCATAGATGACCACACCGTTTTCGGCGGCCTTGATCGGCGTGCCTTCCGGAACGGAGATATTGATGCCATCGTTGCGGCTGCCTTCGACATTATCGCCGAAATTGTTGATGACCGCGCCGCGAACCGGCCAGCGATATTTGCCGATGCCGGTGGATTCCGGTGCGACGGAAGCCATGTCGGCCTTTTTCTCGATGTCGCTGACACTGGCGGTGGCCGGTGCGGCAGGCGCAGTCGGAGCCGCGGCAGCAGCCGGGGCCTTGTAGGGCTCAGGCTTGGCGGATGCGGTTTCGACCGGCTTGGCCGCTTCTTTGGCCGGAACGGAAGCCGTCTTGATGGCGTCCGTCGAAGCACCCGGCATGTTGAGCGTCTGGCCGACGCGAATGTTTTCGTTGCTGAGACCGTTTGCCGCCTTGAGGGCGGCGACCGACACGCCGTTTGCGCGGGCGATCTTGGACAGGCTGTCGCCCGGCTGCACCTTGTAGCCGCCGGTGGGCGGCAGCGGCTTGCCGCCGGGCGGCGTCAGCTTGCCGGTTTCGGAGGAAACCTTATCACGGGCGGCGGCCTGCGACGGCAGCACAGCCACGTTCCCCTCTGGACTACGCAGCGGCGTCGGCTGGTCACCATTGCGGTTGAGCGCAATATTGCCGGCGGCATCCTTGGCGGCATTGCGGACCTGACCGAACTTCGGAATGATGATCGACTGGCCGGCCTGTGCCGAGGATGCGGTCTTCAGGCCGTTGACGCGCAGCAGTTCCTTTTCCGGAACGCCGTAACGGTTGGAGAGCGTCGCGATGTTTTCGCCGGGACGCAGGGTCACGGAGGCGGCGCCATCCGTGTGCCAGCCGTTCTTGTCGGAGCGGACCGTTGCGGTGGTCAGATTGTCGGCCGCGGGAGCGGCAGCCTGCCGGGCGGGCGCTGCAAGAGACGGCGCAGCCTTGGGCTGGGCGGATGGGAAAGGCTGGGCCATGGCTTCGCTGCGGGTCGAAGGATCGCGGCTTGCCACAGCTGTCGGCGCAGCCAACTCGGATCGCTGCACGGGAGAGGCCGAAGCCGAGCGGGCCATGGAAGGCTGAACGCCGCCATAACCGCCCGATTGCGGATAGGAATTGCCCGCCATGTTCTGGTTGGCATAACCGCCCTGCGGCGCGGCGGAGGCGTAACCGCCATTCATGTCGCCCTGCGGCACCGGGGCCTGCCCGTAAGCACCGCCGCCCTGACGGGCAGGAATTGACGCCGTGGTCATCTGATCCGGTCCACTGGAAAAGAGGCCGCTGAACCGCGTTGCATCCGAGCTACAGCCCGTTGCGACGCTTGCCAGCAATGCCGCTGCGAACATTTTTGCGACTGATTTTCCGATTTTAGACGAATGTCTCATACGCATGACTCGATCTACACTGACGCCAACCCGCCGCATCGAGACCGATCCGGCACAAATTTCACTTCTTGCAAGGCCCATTTCCCGAAGTGGGAAAACCATGCGTCGATGTTTATGATTAAAGCGCGTTAGTGTTACCACGCCGTTAAAACGTTAAGCCGCTTGGCGCTTTTTTGACACTTCGATAACCATGACGAAAACAGAATGCGTCACGTTGGAACAATAATGATATTAAAAATCAGTTAGTTACAGAAATTCAGAACATTAGGAGACAAAGATGGAATGTCTCCAAAATTTTCATTTCGTCACAAATGACGCGCAATATGCGTGCTGAGCGGCAGGTAAGGCGCCTCGAACAGTTCTTCCTTCTCGAAGCGGCTGCCGGTCTTGGAGAACCGCGTCATCACGCAACGCTCGTCTTCGAGAATGATCGGGGCGATCATCATGCCGCCTGAAACGATCTGTTCGGCAAAGAAGCGGGGCATGGTGGTGAAGGCCGCCGTGGAGACGATTCGGTCGAAGGTACCCTCGCCCACCAAGCCGTTGCTGCCATCCGCCTGACGGATGACGACATTACGGATGGAGAGATCGTCGAGACAGTTCTGCGCCCGCTGCACCAGCGTCCTGTAACGCTCCAGAGAAAAGACGCGTTCGACCCGGCGAGCGATGATCGCCGTCATGAAACCGCTGCCCGTGCCGATTTCCAGCACACGCTGGCCGGGTTTCAGCTGCAGTCGGGCAAGGATTTTCACCGCCATGTCGGCGCCTTCCATGAAGGCGCCGCAGTCGATCGGGATCGTGCGGCTGGAATAGGCATCGGCCGCAAATTGCGGCGGCACGAATTTCGAGCGCGGCGTCTGCTCGACCGCCGTCAGAAGGTCGAGATCGGAAATCCCCTCACCCCTTAAGCGGAGAACGAGAGCGGCAAAACCTTCCTTTTCGACCATTGCGGATTTCAATCGGCTGCTCCGAATCCAAGTGCTTGCGCAACCCGATCCTTCACCGTGTAGTCCGTCAGGTCAAGCTTGAGCGGTGTGACAGAAATCTTGCCATGTTTCAAAGCGTGGATATCGGTGCCTTCGCGGAAGGTACCGAGACGCTCGCCGAAGCGCAGCCAGTAGTAGGGAAGACCGCGACCGTCCTGCCGTTCCTCCACCGTCAGGCCAAAATCGAGCTTGCCCTGCCCGGTGACAGACACGCCCTGCACATCCTTGGGCGCACAATTGGGGAAGTTGAGGTTGAGGAAGGTGCCGTCAGGCAGATCGACATCGATGAGCTTGCGGATGAGATCGGGCGCATAGGTCTCCGCCACTTCCCACGGCACGACACGGCCTTCGGCATGGCTGAAGGCCTGGCTGAGCGCAAAGGAGCGCACGCCCTGCAGCGTGCCTTCGATGGCGCCGGCAATGGTGCCGGAATAGGTCACGTCATCAGCCATGTTGGCGCCGGCATTGACGCCGGAAAGAACCAGATCCGGCTTTTCGGGCAGAACCTCGCGAATGCCCATGATGACGCAATCGGTCGGCGTGCCGCGCAACGCGAAATGCTTGTCGGAAACCTTGCGCAGCCGCAGTGGCTCGGAGAGCGTCAGGGAGTGCGCGAGCCCGCTCTGGTCTGTCTCCGGCGCAACGATCCAGACATCGTCGGACAGCGTGCGGGCGATACGCTCCAGCACCGCCAGACCTTCGGCGTGGATACCGTCGTCATTGGTCAGCAAAATCCGCATGGTTCTCTCTCCGCTTTTCATATCTTCAAGGACGGAGCATCCCCCAACCGGCAGTGAGGTGTGCAGCTCTCCCATGGTCATCCTCAGGCCTGTCCAGAGAATCTAATCACGTCGAAATCAATCGATAGGTTGCAGATCCTCAGGCCTGTCCCGAGGACGACGTCGGCCTGATTGGAAGACTCTCCTTCCAATAGCACGACGCTGCGCTCCCTCAGGCCGCTTTCTCGATCCGAGTCAGACCACCCATATAGGGAAGCAGCACGTCCGGAATTGTGACGGAGCCATCGTCGTTCAGGTAATTTTCGAGAACCGCGATCAGGCAGCGACCGACAGCCGTTCCGGAACCGTTCAGCGTGTGCACGAATTTCGTCGCCTTGTCTTCCTTGCCGCGATAGCGCGCATTCATGCGCCGCGCCTGGAAATCGCCGCAGACCGAGCAGGACGAAATTTCGCGATAGGTGTTCTGGCCCGGCAGCCACACTTCCAGATCGTATGTCTTGCGGGCGCTGAAGCCCATGTCGCCGGTGCAGAGCGTCATGGTGCGGAAATGCAGGCCGAGGCGCTTCAACACCTCTTCGGCGCAGGCCGTCATGCGCTCATGTTCGGCGACCGCGCTTTCCGCATCGGTGATGGAGACGAGTTCGCATTTCCAGAACTGGTGCTGGCGCAGCATGCCGCGCGTGTCGCGGCCGGCCGAACCCGCTTCCGAACGAAAGGATGGCGTCAGCGCGGTAAAACGTAGCGGCAGCTTCTCCTGATCGAGAATTTCGCCGGACACGAGGTTGGTCAGCGTCACCTCGGCCGTCGGGATCAGCCAGCGGCCATCCGTGGTCTTGAACAGGTCCTCGGAGAATTTCGGCAATTGACCGGTGCCGAACATGGCTTCGTCGCGCACCATTAGCGGCGAGGAAACTTCGGTATAGCCATGTTCCGAGGTGTGCAGGTCGATCATGAACTGGCCGAGCGCCCTTTCCAGACGCGCCAGCTGGCTGGTCAGCACGGTAAAACGTGCGCCCGAAAGCTTGGCGGCACGCTCGAAATCCATATAGCCGAGCGCTTCGCCAATCTCGAAATGCTCCTTGGCCTCATGGTTCCAGCCGGGCTTCTGACCGACGACGCGGGTCACCACATTGTCATGCTCGTCCTTGCCATCGGGCACATCGTCGAAGGGCATGTTGGGCAGGCGCGAAAGCGCATCGTTCAACTCGGCGGTGACCAGACGGTCCTCCTCCTCGGCGCGCGGCATGTTGTCCTTGAGATCGGCGACTTCGGCTTTCAGCTTTTCCGCCAGCTCCATGTTCTTCTGCGCCATCGCAGCGCCGATTTCCTTGGAGGCGGCGTTGCGGCGCGACTGCATGTCCTGCAGGGACTGGATGACGGAACGACGCTTTTCATCAAGCGCGATCAGGCCGCTGGCGGCGGGCTCTGCGCCACGGCGTGCAAGCGCCGCATCGAAAGCTTCGGGGTTTTCGCGTATCCATTTAATGTCGTGCATCGTCGTTCCAGACCGTTGTTGCATCATCGGTGTTTCACAGCAAAACGCCGGGCATGAGCCCGGCGCGAGGAAATGTCGTGAGCGGCGAGACCTTCGAGAATATCAGGTCTCCTCCAGCTCCGTGCTTGCGGATTCTGCCGCACGTTTCCTCTCCACGAGTCGAGCCATGTAGATGGAAATCTCGTAGAGAATGATTGCAGGCAGCGCAAGACCGATCTGGGACATGGGGTCCGGCGGCGTCAGGACGGCTGCGACTACAAAGGCGAGGACAATCGCGAACTTGCGCTTTTGCCGCAGCCAGTCGCTGGTCAAAAGCCCGACGCGGGCCAGAAGTGTGGTGACGACGGGCAGCTGGAACACCAGACCGAAGGAGAGAACCAGCGTCATGATGAGGCTGAGATACTCCGACACCTTCGGCATCAGCGAAATCGCCACCTCGCCGTCTTCGGGCAATTGCTGCATGGCGAGGAAGAACCACATGACCATGGGCGTGAAGAAGAAATAGACAAGCGCCGCACCGATGAGGAAAAGGATCGGCGAAGCGATGAGGAACGGCAGGAAGGCCGCCCGCTCGTTCTTGTAAAGGCCGGGCGCCACGAATTTATAAAGCTGCGAGGCGATCACCGGGAAGGAAATCACAATGGCGCCAAACATGGCGACCTTGATCTGCGTGAAGAAGAATTCCTGCGGCGCGGTATAGATCAGCGACGACTTCGCCACATCGAGCCCGGCCCAGATCACCGCCCATTTATAGGGAACGACCAGCAGGTTAAACAGATGTTTGGCAACGGCGAAACAGGCGATGAAGGCGACGAAGAACGCGCCGAGCGACCAGATCAGCCGCGTGCGCAGTTCCATGAGGTGCTCGATCAGCGGCTGCGGCTTATCCTCGATATCCCCGCTCATGCTTCATCCTTTTTGGGCTTTGCAGCCTTGGTTTTTGCCGTTTTAGCCGGCTTGGCCTCGGCCACGGCCGCCTTGTCTGCGGAAGACTTGCTGGCAGCCGCCTTTTTGGTGACCGCCTTCACGGCAGGCTTCGAGGCGGCGGGCTCACTGGTTTTCACGGTGGCGGCGGTTTCTGGCGCTGCGGCAACCTTGCTCCGCGCGGCACGTTTCGGCTTGGCGGCAACCGCTTCGGCCTCAACAGTCGCAATGGATTTCGACCGCGCGCGCTTGGGCTTTTCCTCCGCGGCGACAGCTGCGGCAACCGGCGCAGCGGGTGCGGCAACGGGAGGCGGCGCATCCGGCAGCTTCATTTCAGGCTCAGGCACGCTGACCAGCGGCGCGACCGGCTCTCCTGTCGCCGGCGCCGGCGTGGACGAAAGGCCATCCGGCGCAGCCGTCGCCTTCTGGAGATCGGATTTGATCTCGTTGCCCAGCTGGCGAAGTGGGTTCATCGCATCGCGCAGCGAATTGGTCGGGTTTAGATTGCGGACATCGGAGATGGTTTGGCGCACATCGTCCATGTCGGCTTCTTTGAGGGCCTCATCGAACTGGCTGCGGAAATCCCCCGCCATCTTGCGAAGGCTAGCCATCGTTTTGCCGAAAGCGCGGATCATGGGCGGCAAGTCTTTAGGCCCGACGATCACGATCAACACGACCGCAATCACCAGCAGCTCGCTCCAGCCGATATCTAACATCAATATGCTCCCGAGACCCTAGCGCTCCGGCCCGACAATCGGAATCGATTTTCGACGGGAATGAAGCGCAACATACAAGTGGCAGAGCGTCCTTGGTGCGTCAAAAAAGGACGCAAGGCGCTCTAGCGCCAGTCTCACACCAAGCGGCGAAAGGCCGCTTACTTGATCTCGTCAGCCTTGTGGTCGACGGTCTTCGTGTTGGCATCGGCCGGCGGCGGCGTCTGGTCTTCGTCAGCCATGCCCTTCTTGAAGCTCTTGATGCCCTTTGCGACATCGCCCATCAATTCCGGAATCTTGCCGCGTCCGAAGAGGACGAGAACAATCACCAGCACGATGAGCCAATGCCACACACTAAAAGAACCCATAACTGAAACTCCTGAATTTCGCTTTCAGACGATGTAAGACGTTTGAAAGGCTTTTTCAAACGACAAATCACCCCTTCGACAACGAGTGCGCATAAAGTTTTCGTGGCCGCGCCGGCAGGATGTCGATATCAGTCGTCGCCATCGCCGCCGCCGGGGGCCAGCAGGCCCAGTTCCTCGAGATCCAGCTGTGTGATCGGATCTTCATCCTCGCGCAGCTCGTCACTCATCATCGGCAAAGGTACGCCGAAATTGGAGGGAATGCGGCCCGAAAGCAGCCCTGCCCCCTTCAGCTCCTCGAGCCCCGGCAGATCGCGCAACTCCTCAAGACCGAAATGATCGAGAAACTCCACCGTGGTGCCGATCGTCACCGGCCGGCCGGGGGTGCGCCTGCGGCCACGGAACCTGACCCAGCCCGCCTCCATCAACACATCGAGCGTGCCGCGCGATGTCTGCACGCCGCGAATCTCCTCGATTTCGGCGCGTGTCACCGGTTGATGATATGCGATAATCGCCAGAACTTCCAGCGCCGCGCGCGACAGCTTCTTCGGCTCCTTTTCCTCAGCGCGGATGACGAAGGAAAGATCGCCGGCGGTGCGGAAGGCCCATTGCCCGCCCACCTGCACGAGATTGACGCCCCGCTCCGCATAAAGCACCTTGAGACGCTGCAGAATGGCAACGACATCCATGCCGCGCGGCAGGCGCTCGGCGATGAAAGCCACGGAGACCGGCTCGGACGAGGCGAAGACCAAAGCCTCGGTGATCCGCTCGGCCTCCTTCAGTTGCCGTTCGGAAAATACCGTGGGTTCGAATCCCACCCCATCTGTCACGATCATCGCCTCGCCGGTCTCTTCATCATCAGTCATTGTCGCTCCTCCCGGCACTGGCCGCGGGCTCATCCCTCGTGCCGCGGCGCATATAGATGGGCTGGAAAGCGCCCTCCTGCCGGATTTGCAGCGATCCCTCGCGCACCAGTTCCAGCGAAGCGGCAAAGGCGCTGGCGATCGCCGTCACCCGCATGGCGGGATCGGGTACATATTGCAGCAGATATTGGTCGAGCACGGTCCATTCCCCGACATCGCCGAGGAGGTTGGTCAAAAGCTCACGCGCCTCGACAAGCGACCAGACCTGCCGTTTTTCAATCGTGACCTGAGTAATCGCCTGCCGCTGCCGCAGATTGGCATAGGCGCTGAGCAGGTCATAAAGGCTCGCCTCATAGGCGGAGCGGTTGATATGCGGAATATGCTCGGGCGCGCCGCGGGCGAACACATCGCGGCCGAGCTGGGCGCGGTTGACGAGACGTTCGGCCGCCTCGCGCATCGCCTCCAGACGCTTCAGCCGGAAGGCCAGCGTGGCGGCCATTTCTTCGCCCGAGGGACCGTCATCCTTGGATTGCTGCGGAATGAGGAGCTTGGATTTCAGGAAGGCGAGCCACGCCGCCATGACGAGATAGTCAGCCGCAAGCTCGATGCGGACGCGGCGCGCGCTTTCCACGAATTGCAGATATTGTTCGGCAAGGGCCAGCACCGAAATGCGCGACAGATCGACCTTCTGCGTCCGGGCAAGATGCAACAGCAGATCGAGCGGGCCTTCGAAACCCGCGACATCGATGACCAGCCCGGCCTCGCCCGTCAGCCGCTCCGGCGTCACATCCTGCCAGAGCTTGTCCATCGGTGTCGAATTGCGAGACTTGTCTGCGGCCATTGTTCCATCCGCCGGGCGTCCGGCCTGTCGTCCCGAGTACCGGGCCGCCGCCCGACTGTCAGGAAACGGCCCACATGGCGTTGAATTCGGCTCTCAGCTCCGCTTCGTCGGAAGGGTCCGCAACAGGGAAACCCGCTTCCACGGCCCGCACCCGCTCCAGCGAACGGCCGGAAAGAACGGGAACCTCCTTCACGACCTGCAGCATTTCACCCATCACGCCGTTGCAATGCAAGACTATATCGCAGCCGCCCGCAACAATATTCGCAGCTCTTTCACCAAGCGTGCCCTTCAGCGCATTCATGGAGCTGTCGTCGGACATCAGCAAACCGTCGAAGCCGATCCGCCCGCGAATGATCTCCTCGATCACCTTCGGCGAGGTCGTCGCCGGGCGTTCACGGTCGACGGCGTTGAACACCAGATGCGCGCTCATCGCCATCAATTCGCGGTTCAGCGCCCGGAACGGCACGAAATCATGGGCGTCCAGCTCATCGAGCGGCACATCGACGACCGGCAGTTCATGGTGCGAATCCACCATGCCGCGGCCATGGCCCGGCATATGTTTCATGACAGGCAGCATGCCTCCCGCCTTCAGGCCGTCGGCCGCTGCTTGCCCCATCTCGGCCACCATGGTCGGCGTGTAGCCATAGGCGCGGTTACCGATGACATTGCTGGCGCCTTCCACCGGCACATCGAGCACCGGCAGGCAATCGACATTGATGCCGAATTTCATGAGGTCGAAGGCATGCAGGCGCGACATCAGCCAGGCGGCGCGCAGACCCGCCCCCCGGTCGCGCTCATAGATTTCACCGAGAATGCGGGCGTTCGGATAGGCCTGCAGGATCGGTGGCTTGATACGCTGCACGCGCCCACCCTCCTGATCGATAAGAACCGGCGCATCTGACCTCCCGACGGCGTCGCGCATGGCGGCGACGAGATCGGTGATCTGCTGCGGCTCGCCGATATTGCGCCCGAACAGGATGAAGCCCCAGGGCTGTTCATCGCGGTAAAGGGCAATCTCGTCGGCCGTCAGCGAAAGCCCGCTGCATCCGAGGATCATAGCTTTGCAATCGGTCATGGGTGTCACGCTCAAAGGGAAAAGAGATGGAGGGTGGGTAAAAGGGGATGTGCTCTCGGAGTGCGAAAACAGTCAGGTGGACCTGCGGCCGCCATCCTCGCATAACCTCTCCGCCGTCATCCTCGGGCTTGTCCCGAGGATCCATCGCTCCGGGTGTGGATCCTCGGGTCAAGCCCGAGGATGACGGCGGAGCGTGAGGAAAGGCCGAGTGCCATCCAAAAGGGCTGCCTCACGCGGCAGCCCCGATCTGTCTAAGCCAATCCGGCCACTATCACCGCGCCACCAGGCAGCTGCCGCCGGCCGAGCGGAACCTTTCGCACAGCGCCACGGCTTCGCTCTTGTCACCCGCCGGGATACGGACGCGGTAGAACGTGCCCTTGCCAGCGATTTCGGCGGCCTTGATGTCGACGCCGCGTCCACCGATGACCGAGCCGAACTTGGCCGACATGTTCTGGTAGGACTTCTGGGCTTCCGCCTGGCTCGGCAACGAGGCGATCTGGATGTAGTAGCCGCCGGCGGAAGGCGTGCTGGTCGCCGCCGGCGTCGCCGCCGCCGTCTGCTGCTGTGCCGGAGCGTTCGTGGGGCGGACATTGCCCTGGTTGGTCACAGTCGCCACCACATTGGCTGGCTGCGAGGACGGACGCGCCGAGGGAACTGGCGCCGCCGACTGTGCTGCCGGTGTCGTGGCGGCAGGCGTGTTCGCCTGCGGCTGAGCCTGCTCCGGTGTGACCGGGACCCGCGATGCGGCGATGACGGCGGGCGCGCCCTCACCCGGCTTTGCGGTCTGCGGTGCTGCAAGCTCCTCAACCTTGTCGGCCTTCGGCGGCTGGGCGGCCGGCGCTTCGACTTCCTGGGCAACCAGCGTGCCGTCAGGCTTGACGATCATGGTGCGGACCTTACGCGGCGAAACGCCGGTTGCAGCCGAACCTTCATTCTGCGCAGCCTTTTCTTCCGGCGAAAGCAGGCGCGGATCTTCTGTTTCGCCAACCGGCGTGCCGGCGGGTTCCATATCCGCATCGTTTTCGCCTTCCAGCGGCAATTGTTCGGGGATCAGCGTACGCTGCACCACATCCACCGGCTGCTCGTTGCTGGAAATCAACGATGGCTGTTTCGGATCGGCAGCGCCGCCGCCGGCCACGCGGTCGTAAACCGCCTTGTCCTGGTTCGGCACAACGCGACCGCCCGGATTTTCCGGAACGACCTTCATCGGATCGCTATCGGCGGAGATGATGACCGGCGCGCCATTCGAACCCATGCTGGACGAACCGCCGGAAACCAGCGCGTAAACGCCGCCGCCGACCAGCACCAGACCGATTGCCGCGGCAACCGGCATGATCCAGCGGCGACCGCCGCGTTCATCCTCACCACGATAATCCGCCGGATGCTCCACATAGGTATTCTCGGCGTCGCGGGATGCGTTGCCACGGGAAGCCGCAGCCTCCTGCATGGAACGACGGAAATCCTCTTCCAGCGCCCGTTCGAATTCATCGGCCTCTTCCGGAGCCGGCGCAGGACGCGCCTGGGCGGCGCCGCGACTGTCGCCATGTTTGTGACGGTCGAGACCACCGGCGACAGCAGGCGCAAACAGCGTCGCAAGCTCGGTATCGATATCGAGATCTTCCTCGTGACGGCGCGCGGCCGGCTTGGGTTCGAAAACACCGACCGGCAGTTCCGGCACATCCATTTCGACGATGGTTTCCGGATGTTCTTCCGTCTCGCCGATCTGCGAAGGATCGAAAGGCAGGCTTTCCAGCGTCTGCGGTGCGGCTGGCTGCGGTGCTGCTGCAACAGCGGGGCGCGGCTGCACCGGAACGGCGGTCACCGATGCGGCCACGGAAGCCGGGCGCGGCTGCGGCGCGGGCTGTTCCCTCACCGGCTGCGGCGCGGCGGCCGCAACGGCAACCGGAGCGGCTGGCTGCTGGCGAACGGGTTGCGGCGCGGGCGCAGGTGCAACTTCCGCCTCGGCGATTTCAGACAAATCAAGATCCAGATCGAGATCGTCGAGCGCAAGCTCGAAATCATCATCGTTGAAGCCGGCGAAATCCGTGAAATCCAGCTCGTCTGCGGGTGCCGCAGGCGCAGCAGCGGCAATCGGCGCGGCCTTGACCGGCGCGGCGGCAACCACGGGCGGCTCCACCTTCGCAGCCTGCGCAGCGGGAACATCTTGCACGAGCGGTGTTTCGCCGCGACCGGGAATGGAATATTTCGCGACGTCGTAAATCAGCTCGTCCATCGGCGACAGATGTTTCGCTTCCGGCTTCTCGGCAACCTCAAACGCCATAGGCTCTGCGGCAGGCGTGAAGGTCTCGGCGACCGAAGGCGCAAAGGACGGAGCGGCCTCCACTGCCTGAACGACGGCAGGCGCGGGAGCGACTTCGACCTGCGGCTCGATGCGGGCTGCGGCAGGCTGCTGCTCGGAGCGTGGCTCAACCCGCCTCGGATCGACAGCCGAAACATCCCGGCGCGCGCCGAAATTGGCGAGCGGCAGCCGCAGGCTGGAAAATTCCAGCGAGGACCGGCCGCCATGCGACGGCGGACGCACGGAAACCGGTGCGGGCGCCTCCTCGGCGACAGCTATTTCCACCTCGTCGGCGAGATCGAAAGCCTGCGGCTCCGGCGCATAGGAATGACCATCGGCGTGAATGTTGCTCGAAACATCGGCGGGAAGCTCCGGCATCGCATGCCATTCGGTCGCGGCGGGTTCCGCTGCCTGCGGCTCTTCCCACCCAGCCTGCTCGGCGACGGGCTGGTAAACCATCGGCTCGGCGGGACGCGACTGGCGCGAATGCACATCGAAAACTTCCGCCACCGCGGAGGCGTCGTCGCGGAAATCCGCACGAATATCCTGCGCGGTCGTTTCGACGTAGTTGTGAATATAGGCCTGATCGACTTCCGGAAGCGGCTCTTCCATCACCTCCGGTGCGGATGCGGCAACAGGCGCGGGTTCATCCGCCGGCGCAAGCTCGGGCTCGCGGCGGGCGAAAACCTGCTCGACACGCTGCATGAAATCGTTGGGATGGATGCCTGTGCGAACATCGTTTGCCGGATCAAGAACGACCGGATCGGCATGCGGCGCATCGTAGACTTCGAACTCCCGCAGAAGCTCGTCCTCGAGATTAAATTCCGGTTCGCGGCGGGTCGCCGGCGAAGCGGCGCGCGGCGCAGCCTCGGAACCCGCATGCGAAGGACGATCTTCGAAGCCGACGATACGCGCCAGTTCTGCCAGAGGATCGTTGTCAGCGAACCCTTCGGACCGGGCGTCCCGGTTATACGCGACTTTTTTTTCGACCATTACGTGTTCCACCATCTACGCATTGCAGCTCTTGCCAGCGTATTGTGAGCAAATAATGGTGATATGTTATCGCATTTCGGCAGGTGCGTCCGCTCCTAAAAGCGTGAGGCCGGACCTCAAAACATTTGCGACAGCATTCACCAGCCCAAGTCTGGCAATGCTCAATTCTCGGTTTTTATCGTTAATAAAACGTAATTCCGGCTGGTCTTTGCCCTTGTTCCAGTGTCCATGGAAGGAACTGGCGAGGTCATAGAGATAAAAAGCAAGCCGGTGCGGCTCGTGCGAAAGAGCCGCCGATTCGATCAGGCGCGGATATTCGGCGAGCTTTGCAACCAGCTGCAACTCGTTGATATCGCTAATCAAAGCGACGGAGGCCGCCATCTCCTCAGCCGAAGGAGAAAGCCCCGGAAACGCTTCCTGCGCCTGCCGGAAGATCGACTGTGAGCGGGCGTGCGCATATTGCACGTAAAAGACCGGATTATCCTTCGATTGTTCGGTCACTTTCGCGAAATCGAAGTCCAGCGGCTCGGAATTCTTCCGATAAAGCATCATGAATCGCACCGGATCGCGACCCACTTCGTCGACAACATCGCGCAGCGTGACGAAGTCGCCGGAGCGCTTCGACATCTTCACCGGCTCACCATCGCGGAACAGCTTGACGAGCTGGCACAGCAGCACCGTCAGTTTCGACTTGCCTTCGGAGACGGCGCGCGCGACCGCCTCCAGCCGCTTCACGTAGCCGCCGTGGTCGGCGCCGAGCACATAGATCATCTCGGAAAAACCGCGGTCGAACTTGTTCTTGAAATAAGCGACGTCCGCGGCGAAATAGGTGTAGGAACCGTCCGATTTCATCAGCGCGCGGTCCATGTCGTCGCCCACCTCGGTGGAGCGGAACAGCGTCTGTTCGCGGTCTTCCCAGTCGTCAGGCAATTCGCCCTTCGGTGGCGGCAGGGTGCCCTTGTAGACATGGCCCTTGAACGTCAGGTCATTGATAGCAGAGAGGATCGGACCGCCATTGCCCTCATGCAGCGTGCGCTCCGAGAAGAACACGTCGTGCCGGACGTTGAGCAGCGCCAGATCCTCGCGGATCATCGCCATCATCGCGTCGATTGCCTTGTCCTTGACGATAGGCATCCACTTTTCTTCAGGCATGGCACGCAGCTTGATGCCATATTCATCCGCCAGCGCCTGGCCGACCGGAACGAGATAATCACCGGGGTAGAGACCGGACGGAATGGTGCCGATATCTTCGCCGAGCGCCTCGCGGTAGCGCAGGAAGACGGAACGGGCCAGTACATCGATCTGCGAGCCGGCATCGTTGATGTAATATTCCTTGGTAACGCCGTAGCCTGCGAATGCCAGCAGGTTCGCCAGCGTGTCGCCCACAACGGCGCCACGGCAATGGCCGACATGCATCGGGCCTGTCGGATTGGCGGAAACATATTCGACGTTGATCTTCTGGCCGGAACCGATGGTGGAGCGGCCGAAATCGATGCCCTGCCCGATCATGTCTGCCAAAAGACGCTGCCAGTAACCGACCGAGACCTTGAGATTGATGAAACCAGGACCCGCGACATTGACGCTGTCGACATCGCTATCCGCCTGAAGCGCGGGCACGATGAGTTCGGCGAGCGCGCGCGGATTGGTGCCGAGCGGCTTGGCCAGCACCATGGCGGCATTGGTTGCAACATCGCCGTGGCTGAGATCGCGCGGGGATTCGACGGTAATTCGACTGAAATCGACCTTTTCGCGGTTCTCTTTCACGAGATCGAGGGTCTCGAGCGCGTTTTTGATCCTGGTATCGAAATCAGCAAAAATGTTCATCGTTCCAACCTGCGCGAAGGGCTTCTGTTTATGTCCGGCCATCATAACCGGGTCGGCTCCGCGATTGCCCGCTGCCCTATCGCAAATCGGGGGTGTGGTCAAACAGCCGCTGGTGGGCGCGCAGTGCATAACTATCGGTCATGCCGGCCAGATAGTCGCCCACATGCCGGGCTTTTGCGGCCACGCTCATGCCGGAAATGCTGTCCACCCAGTAATGGCTCTGCATTTCCGCCGGCACTTCCATATAACGGTGGAAAAGATCGGTAACGATCTGCGTGGCACCGGCGCGGATGCGCATGATTTCCGGATGGCGGTAGATATGGCCGAACAGCAGCTTCTTGATCTGCCGGTCGGTCTCGGCCATTTCCGGCGAGAAGGTCGCGACGGTGAAATCGGCGGCGCGGATATCGGCCGCGCTTCGTGGTTTCAGGCGGGCAAGATTCTGCTGGGCAACGCCGATCACATCCTCGACCATATGGGTGATCTGGCGGCGCATGATCTCATTGGCAAAACGCTCCTTGTCGAGCACGGGATATTTCGCCCGCACCTGCGCCATCAGTCCGCTGAGGAATGGCACCTCCTCCAGCATCTCGAAAGTGAGATAGCCGGCACGCAATCCGTCATCGATATCGTGGGTATTATAAGCGATGTCATCGGCAATCGCCGCCACCTGCGCCTCGAGGCTCGCATAGCTGCCGATTTCCAGATCCTGCTGCTCGCAATATTCGAGGATGGGCAGCGGAACCGGCCCCTTGATCCCCTCGCCCCTCGCATTCACCAGCGGACCGTTGTGTTTGACGAGACCTTCCAGCGTCTCCCAGGTGAGGTTGATACCGTCATATTCGGCATAACGGCGCTCCAGCTTGGTGACGATGCGCAGCGACTGGGCGTTATGATCGAAGCCGCCATAGGGCAGCAACACCGCATCCAGCGCGTCTTCGCCGGTATGGCCGAAGGGCGTGTGGCCGAAATCATGCACCAGCGCCACGCCCTCGGCCAGATCCTCATCCAGCTTCAGCGCACGGGCGAGAGCGCGGGCGATCTGCGCCACCTCGACGGTGTGGGTAAGCCGCGTGCGATAGTGGTCTCCGTCAGGGCTGATGAAGACCTGGGTTTTGTGCTTCAGGCGGCGAAAGGCCGTCGTGTGAACGATGCGGTCGCGGTCGCGCTGGAATTCGGAACGCGTCAGGCTTCCCTCTTCGGGAAAAAGACGCCCGCGCGTGGTCCATGGATCCGAGGCGAAAACCGCCCTCTCACCGCTTCCGAAACCCAATGCGCGCTGGTCTATGATCATGCATCCACCTGTTGTCTTCGCCGCCATGACCTAGACTGTGACTTCCTTTTCACCTCGGCCATTGACCTTTTCATTTACCCTTCATACCTATCGCAGAGGTCGGCGCAAAGCATCATCGCCGCGCTGACCGCCTTCACACAGGCTATAGACCGTTAATTTGACCGGTTTATAATGGTGACAACGAGATTATTGCTCTCCGGTTCTTGACCCCGGCAGGAGGAACGACATGGAAAACAGCGACATTACCCTTTCGGAAGCCGCGGCAAAGCGAATCGCCCAGATCGTCGCCGCCGACGCCGGCAAACAGGCGCTGCGCGTCTCGGTGGAAGGCGGCGGCTGCTCGGGCTTCTCCTACAAATTCGATCTGGCCGAAGACAAAACCGATGACGACATCGTGATTGCCCGCGGCGACGCCAAGGTGCTGATCGACAGCATGTCGGTCATCTATATGGCCGGCTCCGAAATCGACTTCGTCGATAATCTGCTCGGCCAGTCCTTCCAGATCAAGAACCCCAATGCCGTGGCAAGCTGCGGCTGCGGCACCAGCTTCTCAATCTGACGATTCTATCCACCACATCCTCGCCACCACCTTCCAAAAACGGTGGCAATCGGTTTTGCATCGGGTAAAAGTACCCCCACAAAAGGGAAACTCCGATGAAGATTGCCACCTGGAACATCAATGGCGTCAAGGCGCGTATCGAAAACCTCTGCCAGTGGCTGAAGGATTCATCGCCTGACATCGTCTGCCTTCAGGAAATCAAGTCGGTTGACGAGGGTTTTCCCCGCCTTGAGATCGAGGCGCTCGGTTATCACATCGAAACGCACGGCCAGAAGGGTTTTAACGGTGTCGCCCTGCTCTCGAAGGTCAAGCCGGACGAGGTCAATCGCGGCTTGCCGGGTGACGATACCGATGAGCAGGCCCGCTTCATCGAAGGCGTGTTTTCCGTGGAAGGCGGCGCGATCCGCGTCTGCTCGCTTTACCTGCCGAACGGCAATCCGCCGGACGATCCGGTGAAATATCCCTACAAGCTTGCCTGGATGGAGCGCCTGCGGCGCTTTGCGGAAGATCGCCTTGCAATGGAAGAGCCGCTGATCCTGGCCGGTGACTACAACGTCATTCCTGAGCCCTTCGATTGTCACGACCCACGCGTGTGGGAAGGCGACGCCCTGTTCCTGCCGAAAACACGCGCAGCCTTCCGCAAGCTGGAGAATCTCGGTTTCACCGATGCCGCGCGGGCGACGACGGATGAAGCAGGACTTTATTCCTTCTGGGATTATCAGGCTGGCGCATGGCCAAAAAACAACGGCATCCGCATCGATCATCTGATGCTGTCAGCCGAAGCCGCGGACAGGCTGGAATCCGTCAGCATCGAAAAACATGTGCGGGCCTGGGAAAAACCGTCCGACCATGTGCCGGTCTGCGGTTATTTCGCTTTCAATCCGGTCGGCTGACCGGCCCCTTCAGGCGGAAGAAATCACCCTGATCGCCATTCTCACTCCGGGCCATCTCTCAATCCGGCCAACTCTCAATCCGGATCGCTAAACTGCATGTTCTGTGCGAGTGCGATTGCCGCGCGGCGATCCTTCTCACCGGCGAGCGAAAAAGCCTGCTCCTGCAGGTTCTGTATCCAGGTACAGTCCGCCGCCGCGCATTTGTCGAGCGCAGCGGTCATGAAGGCCAGCCCCCGCGTCGTCTGGCCTTCCTGGAAGATCAGGTTGCCGAAGATCGACATCGCGCCCGCATGGCCGTGCTTGCGGGCCTGGTTGAGCCACTTCTTGGCCTGCTGCACGTCGGCGCGACCGCCCTCGCCGGCGAGAATCATCTCCGCCAGACGGAACTGCGCCTCCGCGACGCCAAAGGTGGAGGCAACCTGGAAATAAAGCTGGCGGGCCTGCGACAGGTCCATCTTCACCGGGCTGCCGGGAATGCCGTGACGGTAATAATCGGCAAGGGAAAGCAGCGCATTGACAAAAAAGCCGGTATCTTCCGAACCGGGCTCAACGCCCTGGCTGGCGATTTCGCTGTAAATCTTGAAAGCTTCGAAGTCGTTCTTGGCAACGCCGTCGCCATAGGCATACATATTGGCAAGCGCCCAGCGAGAGCCGGTATGGCCTTTTTCAGCCGCATAGCGATAGGCCTCGACGGCTTCGCCCTTGTTGCCGTTCTTGTAGGCCTTGAAGCCGAACTTGAACAGGTCGAAGGGGCCGGATTCCTTGGTCACGCCCGCATTGATGTCAAAAGCCGCAGCAGGCATTGCGAGCGACGCAAGCAACATGCCCATGAGGAGCGGCTTTAAAACGTTGGCTTCACATTTCAGCATTTCAGCGAACTTCTCTCACTCTTCCCGGCATATAGCCAATACTTGCGGAATACTGCAAAGCCGAACTCCGCCGGGTCGCGATTTTTCGAACACACTGCGTCTTTCCGGCAGCACTTTCCAGCGCACCACCGGTGGTCTTTTGCAGCAACTGCCCTAATTTTCCAGTGAGACAGATATAGGCATAATTTCCGGCAATATAACGGCATTTCGCCGTCCACCGGTCAGACCTGAACAAGAATGCCGGATGTAATTCCCGTATTACTTGCTTAAACCCTGAATCCAAACCCGTTTTCACTTTCCGGCCTTGCGCATCACCACATCAAACGCCTGCATGTTCTTCCATTCCCGCGTCCCTAAACATAAGCCAAGCACCCTGTTTGTGGCGGGAAATGGACAGATATGCTCACATTCCAACGCGACCACACGCTTGCAGAAAAGTGTTGCCAAATCGTCACAAAACTTTCGGCCTAGAAAATTTTATCGAGCAGGAATCATAGTCGCGCACGAAAAAGGCCCGGCTGGTAAACCGGACCTTTATTTTAGCATCTGCGGAAGGATGCTGTCAGAATTTGACCTTCACGCCCGTGGAGATTGCTGCCACGAGGTCGTTGCCGAAGTCGTAGCCCACCTCGTTGCCGCAAGTGAACCCGGCACCGCACGGTCCGCCATTAATGGAAGAGCTGCCGGAGGTCAGGAGGCCGAGAGCACCGGCAATCTTGAACTCGATATTCTTGTTCGGGGAGTAGACAATCTGCGTGCCCAGCGTCCAGGTGTCGGTCTGGGTACCGATGACAGTCGATGTACCGCGATCCCAGGTCAGGCTCACAGCGCCGCTCCACTGCTCATTGAACTTGTGGCCAACGCCACCGGAAATCGTCCAGCCATCGCGGTAAAACAGGTCGAGCGTGTTCAACGTGTCTTGTCCAGCGGGAACGCAAGGTGACGTGCCGACAGCGCAGAAAGGAATGACCTGAATCTGGCTCCAGTCGGTCCATTTCACCGAACCGAAAGCAAGCCAGTCCGGCGCAATGCCGGATTGCACCTTGAGTTCGATACTGTCTGGCATGGAAACAGAGCCATAGATCGGCACGAGCTTGCCGCCGTATTTCGCAAGCGTCGGAGAAATGGACGGCGGCGTCTGCGGAATCGCCCTGACATCGGCGAAGCCGGTCAAGTCGTGATCGACGGCGCTGTTATAAACAAGGCTCGCACGGAAGGCGATCTCTGGAATCTCATAGGCCATGCCGGCGCGCCAGCCCCAGCCATCACCTTCCATCTCAAGTTTGCCAACGCCGCTGAAGCTGGACCAGGCCGGATTGAGGCCCAGAACGGCCGGCCCGAGAACCTGACGGTATTTATAACCGCTGATCTCCTGGTAGAAACCGCCGCCGATGATCGAGAAGTCGCCTTTGCCAAGATCGAACTTCACCCGGCAGGTGGTAGCGTAATTGTGCGACTTGACCTTGGTCTCGATATTGTAGCTCGATCCCTGCCAGATGCCGGGATTGAGATGTGCGCCCCAGGGCTGCGAATAATCGAACATGCAGTCGCCGAAATCGCCGATTGCCGCCTTGGCACCGACGCGGGTCGACCAGAAGTTTTCAGAGTCGTCTGCGGTGCTTGACCAAGAAGCAGGTAAGGGACCGCTCTTTGCCGGGTTGTCGCGCGCATTCTCCACCTTGCGCTGCGGCGCGACGAAGGTTGCGGAACTGTCGAGAACATAATCGGACGGATCGAACAGCAGGTCGATATTGTAACCGCCACGCTCAAGGCCGCCGGCCAGTGAAGGCGTTACCGCCGCGATGCTGACTGCGAAACATACCGCGCCGCGAAAAATTGCAGTTTTTGCCATCTCTCTCCCCAATCAAGGCAATGTGATCGTCAAAAGAGTGAAGCGCTTCGCGGCAAATGACAATCTGCCGCACACTGGCACAGTTCCGCGACACTTCTCCATTTTTTACGTAAGAATTTTATGCGTATGCCCTTAAATAGTCATTTTAGGTTATTTTTCTAATCCAATTGAAGCAATCAGACATAAAATGAAACAAATTCCCACTTGAGACAGGAATTGTCGCCAAATAACCACACTTGCGAGTTTCCCGAAGAAACGCACTTATCAGGCCGTTTTTGTTGGATTTTTTGGCTGTTCCAAAGGTTTTCGGGCGGGCATGGCCTGAAATAATCGCTCTTTCGAACCCGCGTGATTCGTCGTTGCGGCGCAGCAATCAACCGGGGCAATTGTTCCGCCAAAACAAAAAAACGCCCCCGTTTCGAGGAGGCGTTTTGTATTCGTAAATGACGGAGGCAGCTATTATCCGGCTTCGCTGACCCGTGTAAGCGCTGTTCTCAAGCTTGCAAGCTGCACCTCCAGCTCCGCCTTGCGCTCGCGCTCGGCGGCCACGACTTCCGGATCGGCATTGGCCACGAACTTCTCGTTCGACAGCTTCTTGTCGATGCGTTCCATTTCCGCATCCACCTTGCCGATCGCCTTTTCGAGCCGGGCCTGTTCAGCCGCGAGATCGACGAGGTTGCCGAGCGGCAGGCAGACCGTGGCCTCACCGACGATGATCTGGGCCGAACCCTTCGGCGCGACATCGGCAGCGCGGATTTCATCCGCCCGCGCCAGACGCCGGATGGCCGCGGCATGGCGGTCCAGTCGCGCTTCCGTGGAGGTATTGGCACCGACGACCACCAGCGAGGCGGTAGCGCCCGGCGGCACGTTCATCTCCGCGCGCGCGGAGCGAATGCCGGAGACGAGATCGATCAGCCAGTTGATTTCGGCGGCTGCCGCATCGTCGCGGAATTCCGGCTCCGGCCAATCGGTGAGGCAGAGCAGGTCGTCGCGCTCCTCGCCCTCGCCGGCCGTATGTGCCCACAGTTCTTCGGTCATGAAGGGCATGAAGGGATGCAGCAGCTTGTAGATCTCCTCCAGAACATAGGCCGCGCAGGCCTGCGATTCCCGCTTCGCCTTTTCGTCCTCGCCGCTGAAGACAGGCTTCAACAGTTCCAGATACCAGTCGCAGAACTGGTTCCAGACGAAACGGTAGAGAATTCCGGAGGCGTCGTTGAAACGGAAGTTCTCAAGCGCCGCCGTCACGTCGCGCGCCGTATTGGCAAGCTCGGTCAGGATCCAGCGGTTGATGGTCAGCGAGGCGGTCTCGGACAGGAAATGCGGATCGCGCTTCACGCCGTTCATCTCGGCAAAACGCGTGGCATTCCACAGCTTGGTGCCGAAGTTGCGATAACCGGCGATACGCGCCGGATCGAGCTTCACGTCGCGGCCCTGCGCCGCCATTATGGCGAGCGTGAAACGCAGCGCATCCGCACCATATTCGTCGATCAGTTCCAGCGGATCGATGACGTTGCCCTTCGACTTCGACATCTTCTGGCCGCTCTTGTCGCGAACCAGCGCATGGATGTAGACCGTGCTGAAGGGTTCGACCGGGTTGCCGGCATCGTCCTTCATGAAATGCAGACCCATCTGCATCATACGGACAACCCAGAACGGAATGATGTCGAAACCGGTGACCAGCACATTGGTCGGATAATAACGCGCCAGTTCCGGCGTCTGCTCGGGCCAGCCAAGGGTCGAGAACGGCCAGAGCGCCGACGAGAACCAGGTGTCGAGCACGTCTTCGTCGCGCGTCAGGATTTCGCCCGGCTTGAAGTTTTCGAGCTTCTCTTCCACCCAGGCCTTCCATGGACCTTCATGGGCAATATAATGCTGGATGGCCGCCTGAAGCGCCTCTTCCTCGGTTTTCTCAACGAAGACCTGCCCGTCCGGGCCATACCATGCCGGAATCTGGTGTCCCCACCACAATTGCCGCGAGATGCACCAGGGCTGGATGTTCTCCATCCACTGGAAGTAGGTGTTTTCCCAGTTCTTCGGCACGAAATTGGTGCGGCCTTCGCGAACCGAGGCAATCGCCGGCTGGGCAAGCGTCTTGTTGTCCACCCACCATTGGTCGGTCAGGCGCGGCTCGATCGGCACACCGCCACGATCGCCATGCGGCACGACGTGCTTGTGCGGCTCGATCTTGTCGAGCAGGCCGGCTTCCTCGAAGATTTCGACGATGATCCTGCGCGCGGTAAAGCGGTCCTGCCCTTCCAGACGGTCCCATGCGCCATGCAGCGCAGCCGGATGGCTGAGGCCTTCGAGGAAATCCTCGTTTTCCTTGATGGTGATCGTGCCGTCGATATTCATGACGTTGATGGCGCGCAGGCCGCAACGCTTGCCGACTTCGAAATCGTTGAAATCATGCGCAGGCGTGATCTTGACCGCGCCCGTGCCGGCCGTCGGATCGGCATAATCATCGGCGACGATCGGGATCTTGCGTCCGACGATCGGCAGGATGACATGCTTGCCGACGATGCCCCTGTAACGCTCGTCTTCCGGGTTCACCGCAATGCCGGTATCGCCGAGCATCGTTTCCGGACGCGTCGTTGCGACGACGATGTAATCGCGGGTTTCGAACTCGGTGGGCTTGCCCTCTTCGTCGAAGGCAACCGGATACTGATAGGTAACGCCCTTTTCCAGCGGGTAACGCAGGTGCCAGAGATTGCCCTTCATCTCGATCTGCTCGACTTCCATGTCGGAAATCGCCGTCAGCAGCTTCGGATCCCAGTTGACGAGGCGCTTGTCCTTGTAGATCAGGCCCTGCTTGTAGAGCGTGACGAAAACTTCGAGAACCGCTTCGGAGAGCCCTTCATCCATGGTAAAGCGTTCCCGCGACCAGTCGCAGGAGGCGCCGAGACGTTTCAGCTGGTTGAAGATGAGGCCACCGGATTCGGCCTTCCATTCCCACACCTTTTCGACGAAAGCCTCGCGACCCATATCGCGGCGGCCCGGAAGCTGCTGTTCCATCAGCTTGCGCTCGACGACCATCTGCGTGGCGATGCCGGCATGGTCCATGCCCGGCTGCCACAGCACGTCCTTGCCGCGCATGCGCTCGAAGCGGACCAATATATCCTGCAGCGTGTTGTTGAGCGCGTGGCCCATATGCAGGGAGCCGGTCACATTCGGCGGCGGAATGACGATGGTGAAGGTTTCCGCACCCGGTTTGGCGTTGGCGCCGGCACGAAAAGCGTTAGCCTCGTCCCAGGCTTTGGCGATTTTCGGTTCGACGGAAGCGGAATCGTAGGTCTTTTCGAGCATTTCCTGACCTGAATTTTAGAGTTCTTGTGTGGATTTTTTAAATAAGGATGGACGGGAGAGAGTCAACAGAAACCCGCCCGCGAGCCAACCATTGAGCGGACCCACGGGTGACTATGCCCCCATAACACCTTCATCTTCAACAAAAAAGCCGCCCCTATGCCGGAGCGGCCCCTGTTTCGTCGGATCCGCCGCAATCGCTCGTGCGGCCGGAGGAGAACTTAGCGGCGCGAACCGCGCGCCACGCGCTCGATTTCCTCACGCACCAGACGCTCCACGAGCGTCGGAAGATTGTCTTCCAGCCAGTCCTGCAGCATCGGGCGCAGCATTTCAGCGGCCATGTCCTCGATCGAGCGCCGCTCGACGCCGTCGAAAACCTGCGCAAGCTCGCTGAAGGAACGGGCGATCTGCGCGCCGGCAGCGGCGGAAAGGAGATTGAGCGACAGGCCGCCCTCACCATCCGCTACGTCTTCTGCCTGTGGCTTGGCCAGATCGAATGCATGTTTTTCAACAGCAGGTTCCAGCACCGCCATATCGAAACGATCCGCTGTCAGCGGTGTTTCGATGGCACCGCGCAGCGACAGCTGATCGAAGCGGTTTTCGGCCGAAGGCGCGCTCTCGATGGCGGCAGCGGCGGCGCGATCCTCGGCGGCAAAAGATACCGGCTGCTCGCTCACGCTGGATGCCGGCTGCTCGCCGACGCTCGCGGCGGCCGCAGCCATCAGCGGCCGCACATCCGTCGGGCGCTGCGGTGCGGCGCGTTCCGAAGACGTCGCGGAGAAAGGCTGCGATAGAGCCGGCGCAGCAGCCGGCGGCGCGGTCTCGGACGCTCCACTGCGGGCCTGCGCGGCGAAAGCCTGCGGCCCCATGGCCGCGTTACGGTCTGCAGCGGCACGCACACGGGCGGCAACATCGGCAAGGGACATGGTCTTTTCGGCGGCGCTTTCCTGCCCTTCAGCCATTGGCT
This sequence comes from Agrobacterium sp. ST15.16.055, assembly GCF_027956555.1. Lineage (NCBI taxonomy): Bacteria > Pseudomonadati > Pseudomonadota > Alphaproteobacteria > Hyphomicrobiales > Rhizobiaceae > Agrobacterium > Agrobacterium sp. ST15.16.055. The sequence continues at coordinate 87,656 of NZ_JAQKGN010000006.1, read as the reverse complement.
TTTCGGAAACCGGCGAAAACTCCTGCGCAGGCCGTGAGCCGAAAGCCTGGTTTGCAGCGGGGGGAACGCGCGCCGGCGGGCTGATGGGCTCCGCCACGAAGGCCGCTTCGCTCGCAGCCTCGTCTTCATCGTCATAGACCGGCGGCAACTGCCCGGAAAACGCACCGGCAGGTCCGGTCTCGTTGCTTTCGATGATCCGGCGGATAGACGCCAAAATCTCTTCCATGGACGGTTCACGCGCTACGCTTGGCTGAGCCATATCAATCCCCGGTTTCCACTCTTCGAGCGCCCTTGCCGCATCCCTCGGACACCGGATGAGCGCTCCTTGACCTGTTCAATTTGCACATCGCGTTTTCGACAACCGAAATCGATCGTCACACCGATGCTCTGAAACATGGCCGGCCAAGCGCTTGAGCATTTCGCCGTCCCTGTCGCAGGATCATGCGGGGCAGAAATACGCACACCCCGAATCACCCTTAGTTTAGGTCAGCATAGCGAGGAACTAAATCACTGATTCGACAAGTTTCGTGATGATGCACAGCTTTGTGAGAGCGGCCCGGAAGGAAGCGCCCGCCGGCAAACCGAACATAAAAACGCCGGGGCGGAAACGTCACCCCGGCGTCAAAAGAGAAGATGATCCTTTGCCGATCAGAAAACGAATTCGGCCGCCTTGGCAAAACCCGGCAGCGGCTTGATCGAAGCATTGAAGAAAGCGGCTGCCGATGTGCTGTTGCCATCGCGGCGATAGACGGTGGCCTTTGCGGCGCCACCATATCCGACGACCACGACCAGACGTCCGCCGTCGCGCAGCTGGTCGATCAGTGCCGCCGGCACTTCTTCCACCGAGCCGTTGATGAAAATGAGGTCATAGGGCGCTTCGCCCGCATAGCCCTTTTCGAGATCGCCTGTCACGACGGCGACATTGTCATATCCGAGCGAGGCGAGCGTCTCGGTCGCCTGTGCGGCCAGCGCCTCATCGCTTTCAAGCGAAACCACCGAACCGGCAAGCTGCGAAAGGATGGCAGCCGCATAACCTGCGCCGCCGCCGACTTCCAGCACCACGTCCTCCTTCGACACGGCCGAAAGCTGCAGCAGCTTTGCCAGCGGCGAGGTCTTCATGACATAACGGGCCGGACGGCCATCGCGGGCGGGACAGATCTGCAGGTCCTCGTCCACATAGGCAATCTGCCGCACGCCCGCCGGCACGAATGCCTCGCGCGGCACACTCAAAAACGCCTTCAGCACGGAATGCGACGTCACGTCGGTCGTACGCAACTGGCTGTCGACCATATTGGCGCGTGCGGTTTCGAAATCCATCATATCGTCTCGCCTCAATTTCAAGGATGCCGGTCGGGAAGCCTCGGCTCCAAAAGCTCAAAACGGCAGGGGCTCACCCTCGCCTTTGGATAATCTCATAATTGCCCAAGCGCACGCTTTCAAGCGCGCTGAGCAGGATGTGCGGGAAAAAGCGAAACAGTGGAGTTTTCCGGAACAGCAAATTACCGCGAAGCGGGGCAATAATACCGAAAACATTGTGTTCGTGGAATTTTTTGGAGGCCTCGCCCGGAATTGAACCGGGGTACAAGGATTTGCAGTCCTCTGCGTCACCACTCCGCCACGAGGCCTCACACGCTCATCAATCAAGCGATGGCGGGCATTTAGAACGAATCCATTATGGGCGCAAGAGGGTTCGTTCCGAATGTGGTGTTTTTTCGGGCCGGACCGGCACACCACAGCAGCCGAACTCCTAAGCGCTTAAGATTATGACGCTTTTCGTATCCGCTGCATATTTCGGAACAAACAAAGCCCGCACCCGGCGCGTTTGCGCCGTTGCGGGCGATGCTGCATTTGCTGTGCCGGGAGGTCAGATTCGCCCAAGCAGAACCAGGATCAGGACGATGACCAGAACCAGTCCGAGACCGCCTGACGGGCCGTAGCCATAATTATGGTAACCCCAGCTTGGCAGTGCGCCGATGAGAAAAAGAATGAGAAGGATGACGAGGATGGTGCCGAGCATGTGTAACCCTCCAGTATTGGCATATGTCCTGCGTGTTTGAATGATGAAACGCGCAAAAAGTTCCCTTCTCTCTATAGTCGGCAGCATAAGGGTGGAAACGCATCCTCTTCAGTTTCAACGGGTTACACCGGAAATTCGGAAATGCGGCGTTGCCGCTCCGTCTCGGGAAATAATTCTCCGCCAAGTTAGGTCGCCACAAAAGCCCTGAGGAGCTGTGGCGGGCCGGCCTTCACCGGGATGACCAAAGCAGCGATTTATCCGAGGTGATTTCTCGGCCTATGTCTATTGGCGGTTGTCCGTCATATTAATGCCAGTCACCCGTCCCCTGAAACTGGCGGGAGACGGAGAGATCCGGCATCACTGGCAGTGCGCCGGATCTCTCCCGCCCCTCCCAACAGCCCCTCATATCCCCTTCACCTTCGCAGGCACACGGATATTTTACCGGCTATGTGCTGCCTTTCGCTTGCATTGCCGGTTTCACTCCGGCTAGACCCCGGACCGGGAGGGAGAAACGAGCATCACATGTCCGGTTTTGCGAACCTCATCCCGCTTTTCATCTTCGGCCTCCTCGTCTATTTTTTCTTTCGCTGGGTCGCGCGCGACATTCAGAAACCGAAGAGCAAATAGTCGGGAAAATCGTCTCCGCCCCTCTGCCGCCGGGAACCGTCGCGCCTCGACATCGTTTTCACAGACGCACTTGGGAGGACAGGATGAAAACGCTCGTATCGTCGGCCGCTATCGCGCTTGCACTGGCGCTTGCCGGATGCACCACGGCCGGACCGGCCGCCTATCTCGGCCCCGCGCCCTATGTCGAACCCATCCCCGGCAGCATCATCTACAGGGGCCAGCCGCGAACCAAACTGACGAAATCGCCAATCGGCAGCACTTTCACCCATGAGTTCCGCATCGACGGCAGCACGAGAGCGGTGGAAACCTACCGCATCGCGCCGGACCGCTCGCTGGAACTCATCGACCGCCGCATCATCCGCGAATGGCTGTTCGGGCGCGACGACTGACCGCACCGTAACCGGCAGAAACGCATCCGCAACGGGATTGCGCATCCTGACCGCTTGGTTTAGAGCCGGGCGCAACAACCACGATGGATAGGCGATGAATACGCGCTGGCAGAAACCCGTCCTGATCGCGTTCGAAACGCCGGGCGATTACACGAGCATCGACACCACGCAGGCCGCCTCCTGGGCGCTGATCGAGGACTGGCCGATAGAAGACGGCGATGCGCTGGACAAGGCGCTGCTGATCTGCGCCGCCGTCGATGCAGGCCGGAAAAAGCCCGAGGATGCGCGCAAGGCCTTCATCGCAGCCGCAATCGAAGCGGGCCTCGATATCAAGGCCTGACGTCGAAATAACTGGGGCCGCAGACTATAAATGCCGCCAGCAGCGCTGCGTTTTCAAAAAGACAGGTTCGATGGATCGCAACAGATGGAAGCTTCCGGAAATATGAAAAAAGCCCTGTTCATTTTTCTCCTCTCCTGCCTGGCGATCGGCCTTCTCGGCCACCTCGTGGTCGCTTTCGTCGTCACTGGCTGAAGCGTGAAAACGCCCTCCGTCGGACGGCGGAGAGGCTGGATTTGAGAATTTGCTGAATTTCATTCTTTCGTTATGGAACCGCGATAAACTTTGCCCGTTCTCTTTTCACTCGACAGGAGGAGGGTTGGAATGCGTGACGGATTGAACGGTTTTCTGGAAATCTCGATGATCGGCTTCGTGGTCGCAAGCTGCCTTTTCATGGTCAACCCACCGATTTGAGCGACCTCAAAAATCTGTCTCCGACAGAACCGGCGACTTGACGTTCCGGCATAAAAAATGCGGCCTTTTGGGCCGCATTTCTGTTTCAACACATCATCCCATCAGGCAGAAAGCTTGGCCGCCAGCTTGGCGACATGGGCACCCTGATAACGAGCGGCTTCCAGCTCGATTTCGGAAGGCTGGCGCGAACCGTCGCCATCGGTGATGGTGGAGGCGCCATAGGGCGAACCGCCCTTGATTTCATCGACGCCCATCTGGCCCTGGAAAGCATAGGGCAGGCCGACAACGGCCATGCCGTGATGCAGGAAGGTGGGGATAAAGCCGAGAATGGTGGATTCCTGGCCACCATGCTGGGTGGCGGACGACGTGAAGGCCGAGCCGACCTTGCCGACCAGCTTGCCACTGAACCACAGGCCGCCTGTCTGGTCCCAGAAATTGCGCATCTGCGAGGCGACCGTGCCAAAACGTGTGCCGGCGCCGACGATGATGGCGTCGTAATCCGCCAGTTCGTCCACCGTCGCCACCGGGGCCGGCTGATCCAGCTTGAAATGGGAGGACTTTGCAACTTCTTCCGGAACGAGTTCGGGAACGCGCTTCACCACGGCTTCCGCGCCGGTGGACTTCACGCCCTCGGCAACCGCATAAGCCATTTTCTCGATATGGCCGTAAGAGGAGTAATAAAGTACCAGAACCTTCGTCATTCTCTTCGTTTCCTTTGCTGGAACTGTTTCCGGCGTACCGGCGACAAGCTTCTTTAAAAACTCGATGATCATCGGCTTTGACCTGTAAAAAGCGTATGACAAAAAGGTAGCGGACGGATCGGTCTGCCGCCAGCCGGGGATTGGCATACGCACTGTTCACGATGAGTGAACGCTGCGAGTCATCGTCAACCAATCCCCCTTCTGCGTTTCTTCAAAACCGCTTTGCATTCGCGCTGGCGCGGCGTTAACGTCGGGTGAAACAGATGACGAGTGCAACCATGTCCAATCCCTCCTCCGCTCAATCCGTCGTGACCGCCGCCATGCTCGCCATTGGCGACGAACTGCTTTCGGGCCGCACCAAAGACAAGAATATCGGCCACCTCGCGGATGTCCTCACCATGTCCGGCATCGACCTGAAGGAAGTACGCATCGTCTCCGACGAGGAGGAAGCGATCGTGGAAGCACTGAACGCACTGCGCAGCCGCTATGATTATGTTTTCACCTCGGGCGGCATCGGCCCGACCCATGACGACATCACGGCAGATGCGGTCTCTGCGGCGTTCGGCCTGCCCTGCGAACACGATTCCGAGGCGCTGCGCATGCTGGGTGATATGTATCGCGTCCGCGAGATGGAGTTCACCGAGGCGAGGAAGCGCATGGCGCGCATGCCGAGAGGTGCGGCCCATATCGCCAATCCCGTTTCCGTCGCTCCCGGCTTTGTCATCGGCAATGTCTATGTCATGGCCGGCGTGCCGCAGGTGTTTCAGGCCATGCTGGACAATGTCATGCCGACGCTGCGCACCGGCGCCAAAGTCATGTCACAGGCGGTGCGCTCGCCCTATGGCGAAGGCGATATCGGCACGCCGCTGACGGCCATCCAGAAGGCCCATCCCGAAACCAGCATCGGCTCCTATCCGAAATATGACGGGCAGCGCTTCTCAACCGAAATCGTCGTGCGCGCCCGCGACGCTGGCGTATTGAAGGCAGCAGCAGACGCGGTTGCCGCCATGATCGAAGCGATCGGCCAGGAAAAACAGCTGGCCGCAAGCAAGGGCGATGCAACCGCCTGAGGGAGAAATTTCAAAGGCGTCGAGTTGACCAAAATCAAGGTGGCCATCGGCAAAGACGGCCATTCTGCGCACAGCAACCAGATGTCACCGAGGAGAGAGAAAATGGGTTACAAGACGATATTGGCAGTGGTCGACAATGTTTCGAACACACAGAAGCTCGGCGAATTCGTGGTGAGCCTTGCCGACCAGTTTTCCTCGCATGTGATCGGCCTTCACATGGAAACGCTGGCGGCCGTTCCGCTGGTCGCGCCGATGGAAATTCCCGACCCCGCCACCGTGCAGGCGCTGCAGGACGTGGCGCACAAGGAAACCACCGATGTCGGCGCGCTTTTCGAGCGCACGCTGTCGGCCAACGGCATCTCGCATGAATGGCGCAGCTTCGTCACCTCGGTCGGTTACGCTTCCGCCTCCGCCATCGACAGCGCACGCTGCGCCGACCTCATTATCGCGCGCCAGAGCAGTTCCTCGGCGCTATCGGACAGCCGCTCGGATATTGACGGTTTCCTTTATGAAAGCGGCCGCCCCGTTCTCCTCGTGCCGCATGTGCTGACCGTTGCCAAACCGATCAAGCGCGTCCTGATTGCCTGGAACGGCTCGCGCGAGGCGACCCGCGCCACCTTCGACGCCCTGCCCTTCCTCAAAGCGGCCGACAGCGTCGAAATTTTCTCCGTTGATCAGGCGGAAAGCGAAACGCAGTCATCAGGCCTTGCCGGTACGGAACTAGCCGCCACGCTTGCCCGCCACGGTGTCAACGTCACGGTCACCTCGCAGGAAAAGATCGCCGGCATCTCACCGCAGGCGGCTATCGAAAACCGTCTATCGGATAACAGCATCGACCTTCTGGTCATGGGTGCCTACGGCCATTCCCGCTGGTGGGAACTGCTGTTTGGCGGCGTCACCCGTACACTGCTCGATTCCATGACGGCGATGACGCTGCTGTCGCGTTGAAAATGGATGGGGCGCGGATACCCCCTCAACATCCGACATGAAGCGGGCGATTGCCGCTTGTTTCTTCTCCCCGCCGGGGAGAAGTCCGCGGCAGCGGGATGAGGGGGCAAGCCCTCCGCATATCTCTACCGTTGCCCCCTCATCCGGCCCTTCGGGCCACCTTCTCCCCCGTGGGGAGAAGAACCAAGCCGCAATCTCCCGCACTCACCTTTTTGCGGAACTCTTGCCTTTTTGCCGGTCTTGCGGCTATTAGCCAAAGCCATCGACAATTTTGACCAGATGGTAGACGACATGTCCCTTCCCGATAAAGCCTTTCCCGTTTCCTGGGACCAGTTCCACCGCGACGCCCGTGCGCTTGCCTGGCGTCTTGCCGGTCTCGACAAAGAGTTCCGGGCAATCGTCTGCATCACCCGCGGCGGCCTCGTTCCGGCGGCGATCATTTCGCGCGAGCTCAACATCCGCATGATCGACACGGTCTGCATCGCCACCCGTCATGACTATGTCAACCAGGGCGACACGGTTCTCTTGAAGGGCGTGGCCCCCGAGCTGACGAGCGACGCCGGCGAAGGCGTGCTTGTTGTCGACGATCTGACCGACACCGGCAAGACGGCGCTAGAAGTGCGCGAAATGTTGCCGAAGGCGCATTTTGCCTGCGTTTACGCCAAGCCGAAGGGCGTGCCGACCATTGACACTTTCGTCACTGAAGTGAGCCAGGACACCTGGATTTATTTTCCCTGGGACATGGGCTTCACCTATCAGGAGCCGATCGCCAAGGGATCGCGCGGCTGATTGCTGCCGTCATTCAAAATCGCACGTGAAAAGCCGCCCCTTCGTGGGCGGTTTTTTGTGGAGAAATGTCTTTTTTGAAAGCTGCGGAAAACACGGAAAAACCGCAGTGTCGCCATTATGCCTCACCCCGGAAATGCAGGGTTTTGCCTTTCCGTTGCGGAAACCAGCCTCGCGCAAGCTTCAAACCTTCCCGCCAAGTCACTGATTTTTCTACTAGCTTTTCCTATCCCCGTTTTCCACAGGCACTCCACACAATATCTTGTGGTTAAAAATGGGTTTCAATCTATGGCTTGACGAATCTGTGCCGCGAGAGGAAAGTGACACTTATGTTGCGGCGGCAACGGACCGGAAAGTAACGAGGCCGGTTCTTCTCCATCTTCAGCGCGCATGTCCAAACGGCGTCCCGGCCATGAAGGGGCGGCTCGCCGGTGGTTTTTCTGCGCCTTGTGGAACCGCCAAAAACATGAGGCGGGGACTGGCAGCAAGAATGTGTTAATACTATATATAGTAGGCTTGCAGCCATCTTAAACACGAGATACAGGGATGACATCCAAGGATGAGCATCCCTATTAGATCGGCAAAACCCGGCTGCGCGAAGGCATCGCACGGCTGGAACGGATTTTTGCGCCCTTCACCGGGCGCCCAATGGACGAGGACACAAACCCATGCGCATTGAACGCCGCTTCACGAAGCCCGGCCAATCGCCTTATGCGGAGATCGACTTCCGCAAGGCCGTCAGTGAAATCAAGAACCCGGATGGATCCATCGTGTTCCGTCTGGCGGACATCGACGTTCCCGCGCAGTTCAGCCAGGTTGCGACCGACGTTCTGGCGCAGAAATATTTCCGCAAGGCCGGCGTTCCGAAGTTTCTCAAGAAGGTCGAGGAAAACGACGTTCCTTCCTTCCTGTGGCGCTCCGTTGCCGATGAGAAGGCGCTGAAGGACGTGCCGGAAGCCGAACGTTTCGGCTCCGAGACCGATGCGCGCCAGGTTTTCGACCGTCTGGCCGGCACCTGGGCCTATTGGGGCTGGAAGGGCAAATATTTCTCGTCCGAAGAAGATGCCCTAGCCTTCCGCGACGAGCTTGCCTATATGCTCGCAACCCAGCGTGTTGCCCCGAACTCCCCACAATGGTTCAACACCGGCCTGCACTGGGCATATGGTATCGATGGCCCCGGCCAGGGCCACTTCTATGTCGACCCCTTCACGGGCAAGCTGACCAAGTCCAAATCCGCTTACGAACATCCGCAGCCGCATGCCTGCTTCATCCAGTCCGTTGAGGACGACCTCGTTAATGAAGGCGGCATCATGGACCTGTGGGTGCGTGAAGCGCGCCTGTTCAAATACGGCTCCGGCACCGGCTCCAACTTCTCCTATCTGCGCGGCGAAGGCGAAAAGCTTTCCGGCGGCGGCAAATCCTCCGGCCTGATGAGCTTTCTCAAGATCGGCGACCGCGCAGCCGGCGCCATCAAGTCCGGCGGCACGACCCGTCGTGCGGCCAAGATGGTGGTCGTTGATGCCGACCATCCCGATATCGAAGCCTATATCGACTGGAAGGTGAACGAGGAGCAGAAGGTTGCCGCTCTCGTCACCGGTTCCAAGATCGTCGCCAAGCACCTGAAGGCGATCATGAAGGCCTGCGTCAACTGCGAGGCCGACAATGGCGATTGCTTCGACCCGGCCAAAAACCCTGCCCTGAAGCGCGAAATCCGCGCTGCCAAGAAGGACATGGTGCCGGAAAACTACGTCAAGCGCGTCATTCAGTTCGCCGAGCAGGGTTACAAGGACATCCAGTTCAAGACCTATGACACGGACTGGGATTCGGAAGCCTACCTCACGGTATCAGGCCAGAACTCCAACAACTCCGTCTCGCTGAAGGACGACTTCCTGCGCGCTGTCGAAAATGACGGTGACTGGAACCTGACCGCCCGCAAGGACGGCAAGGTCATGAAGACGCTGAAGGCCCGCGACCTCTGGGAAAAGATTTCCCACGCCGCCTGGGCGTCCGCCGATCCGGGCCTGCACTTCAACACCACCATGAACGACTGGCACACCTCGCCGGCCGAAGGCCCGATCCGCGCTTCCAATCCGTGCTCGGAATACATGTTCCTCGACGACACGGCCTGCAATCTTGCCTCGCTGAACCTGCTGCAGTTCAAGGATGCCAAGACGAAGCGCATCGACATCGCCGATTACGAACACGCCGTCCGCCTGTGGACCGTCGTTCTCGAAGTCTCGGTCATGATGGCGCAGTTCCCGTCGCGCCAGATTGCCGAACGCTCCTATGAATACCGGACGCTCGGCCTCGGTTACGCCAATATCGGCGGTCTCTTGATGTCCTCCGGCATTCCCTATGACAGCGACGAAGGCCGCGCCATCGCCGGTGCACTGACCGCCATCATGACCGGCGTTTCCTACGCAACCTCGGCTGAAATGGCCGGCGAGCTTGGCCCGTTCCCGAGCTTTGCGCCGAACCGCGACAACATGCTGCGCGTCATCCGCAACCACCGCCGCGCCGCCCATGGCCTGTCGGATGGTTATGAGGGCCTGTCCGTCAACCCGGTCGCGCTTATCCATGCCGATTGCACGGATCAGGACCTGATCACCCATGCGACAGCCGCCTGGGACAAGGCGCTGGAACTTGGCGAAAAGCACGGTTACCGCAACGCCCAGACGACCGTTATCGCACCGACAGGCACGATCGGCCTCGTCATGGATTGCGACACGACCGGTATCGAGCCGGACTTCGCGCTGGTAAAATTCAAGAAGCTCGCCGGTGGCGGTTACTTCAAGATCATCAACCGGGCTGTTCCGGAGGCGCTGCGTTCGCTCGGTTATTCCGAAAGCCAGATCGCCGAGATCGAAGCCTATGCCGTCGGCCATGGCAATCTCAACCAGGCGCCGGCCATCAACCCCTCGACGCTGAAGGCCAAGGGCTTCACCGATGAGAAGATCGAAGCCGTCAACGGCGCGCTGAAGAGCGCCTTCGACATCAAATTCGTCTTCAACCAGTGGACGCTCGGCGCCGACTTCCTCAAGGAAACGCTGAAGGTTTCCGACGAGCAGCTCTCCGACATGAGCTTCAACCTGCTCGAGCACCTCGGCTTCGGCAAAAAGGACATCGAAGCGGCGAACGTGCACGTCTGCGGCGCGATGACGCTGGAAGGCGCACCGTTCCTCAAGAACGAGCACCTGCCCGTCTTCGATTGCGCCAACCCCTGCGGCAAGATCGGCAAACGTTACCTCTCGGTCGAATCGCATATCCGCATGATGGCGGCGGCTCAGCCCTTCATCTCCGGCGCGATCTCCAAGACGATCAATATGCCGAACGATGCGACGGTGGAAGATTGCGGCGCAGCCTACATGCTGTCCTGGAAGCTGGCGCTGAAGGCCAACGCCCTTTACCGCGATGGCTCCAAGCTTTCCCAGCCGCTCAATGCTTCGCTGGTGGAAGACGAGGACGAAGAAGACCTGATCGAAGAGCTGATCCAGCAGCCCGCCGCACAGCAGGCCGTGACGATCACCGAAAAGATCGTCGAACGGGTCATCGAGCGTGTCTCGCGCGAGCGTGAAAAGCTGCCGAACCGCCGTCAGGGTTACACCCAGAAGGCAACTGTGGGCGGTCACAAGGTCTATCTGCGCACCGGCGAATTCGGTGACGGCCGCATCGGCGAAATCTTCATCGACATGCACAAGGAAGGCGCGGCCTTCCGTGCGATGATGAACAACTTCGCCATCGCCATTTCGCTCGGCCTGCAATATGGCGTGCCGCTGGAAGAATATGTGGAGGCATTCACCTTCACCAAGTTCGAACCGGCCGGCATGGTGCAGGGCAACGACGCGATCAAGAACGCCACCTCGATCCTCGACTACGTGTTCCGCGAACTCGCCGTCTCCTATCTCGGCCGTCACGACCTCGCTCATGTCGATACGTCTGACTTCTCCAATACCGCACTCGGCAAGGGCATCCAGGAAGGCAAGACCAACCTGCTCTCCACCGGCTGGACACGCGGTTACAAGCCGACGCTGGTTTCCAGCAACGAGGGCGAACGCGCCGCCTCCGAACCCAAGGGTTCGGCAACGGCAACCCCTGCCCGCGCCTCGGCCAACGTCACCTCCTTTGCCGGCTCTGCCGCCCGCAAGCTGGAACCGACGGTCTCCATCGCAACCTCCGAAATCGTCTCCTTCAAGCGGGACTATGAAGAGCGCGCCAAGGAACTGGCCGAAGAAATCGCCGAAGAGGTGATCGACGAGGTCGTCCAGGAAGCCCAGCAGACCGCCACCGCCCTCTTCTCCGACAAGGCCGCCGCAGACGCAGCGTCAGCCAAGACGGAAGCCAAGAAGGTCGAAAACGAACGCCGCATGCGCTCGATTGCACAGGGCTACACGGGCAACATGTGCTCGGAATGCCAGAACTTCACGATGGTGCGGAACGGCACTTGCGAGAAGTGCGATACTTGTGGTGCGACGAGCGGTTGCAGCTAAGCATTTGGCTTAGGCTCCACCAAAAAAAATGAGTAGTCTTGAGGGCTCTTTCAGATATGAAAGAGCCCTTATTGTTTTGATGTTTTATTTATTGCAGCTACTGGAAACCCGTAGTTCAGAATGTTATATTTCGAATGGAATTCAGATAAGGCGTCAGCCAATCTCGCCAAGCATGGCGTCAGTTTTGAAACGGCCCGTGGAGTTTTTGACGATCCCTTTGCGGTAGATGTCGAAGATCGTTCGGCCAATTACGGTGAAGTCCGACGGCGTATAGTGGGATTGGGCAATGGATTGTTTCTGACCGTGATCTATACCGAACGAAGCGAAGTGATCCGTATCATCTCCGCACGAAAGGCGACACGCGCAGAGTGCAAGGAATATGACGACAATGGCTGGTAAAATCGATCAAACAGACTGGGCTCGTCTTCACGTCATGACCGACGAAGAGGCGGAGGCCAATGCGCTGGCCGACCCTGATAACGCGCCGCTTTCCGCCGAACAGCTTGCCGCGGCTCCCAGAATGCCACGCATAAAGATCATTCGCCGGGCGCTGAAGCTGACACAGGAAGAATTCTCTGCGCGCTATCATATTCCGCTCGGCACCCTTCGCGATTGGGAACAGGGCCGAAGCGAGCCGGATCAACCGGCCCGCGCCTATCTGAAAGTCATCGCCGTTGACCCCGAGGGAACGGCAGCCGCGCTCCGAAAGGGCGCGGCTTGACCCGCCTCACCCCATAAAATCCACCAGCAGCTTCACATTCAGCGCCGCAATCACCAGTGCGATCAACCATGCAATGGCCGAGAGCCAGAGTGGCGAGCGCAACTCGCCCATCTTCGTCCGGTCGGCGGTGAACATCACAAGCGGGAAGACGGCAAAGGAGAGCTGCAGGCTGAGCACCACCTGCGTCAGGATCAGCAACTGGCCCGTGCCGCTGTCACCATAAAAGATGGTGACAGCGGCGGCAGGAACGATGGCGATGGCGCGGGTGATGAGGCGGCGCAGCCAGGGGGCGAGCCGCATCTTGAGGAAACCCTCCATCACGATCTGGCCCGCAAGCGTTGCCGTGACGGTGGAATTGATGCCGCAGCACAAAAGCGCCACGCCGAACAGCGTCGGCGCAATGGCAAGGCCGAGCAGCGGTGCGAGCAGATTATGCGCCTCTCCAAGTTCGGCGACATTCGTCTGCCCCGCCTTGTTGAAGGTCGCCGCCGCGAGAATGAGGATCGCGGCATTGATGACGAGAGCGAATGTCAGCGCGATGGTGGAATCGAGCGTGGCGAATTTCAACGCCTCGCGTTTCTGCGCAATTGTTTTGCCGATTTCGCGGGTCTGCACGATGCCGGAATGCAGGTAGAGATTATGCGGCATGACAGTCGCGCCGAGAATGCCGAGCGCCAGATAGAGCATGTCCGGGTTGGTCACGATGTCGGTCGTCGGCGCAAAACCGCGGATCACCTGGCCCCAGTCTGGATCGGCCAGCGCCAGCTGGATGGCGAAACACACGGCGATGACGCCAAGCAGCGTGATGACAAGCGCTTCCACCCAGCGGAAGCCAAGCCTTTGCAGGTAAAGGATCAGGAAGACATCGAGCGCGGTGATGAGGACGCCCAGCTCCAGCGGAATGCCGAAAATCAGGTTGAGGCCGATCGCCGTACCGATGACCTCAGCGATATCGGTCGCGATGATGGCGATTTCGGCCAGCAGCCACAGCACCATCGCCACAGGTTTCGGATAGGCATCGCGACAGGCCTGCGCCAGATCGCGCCCGGAACCAATCGCAAGACGCGCACAGAGCGACTGAAGGACAACGGCCATGATGTTCGACATCAGCGCCACCGTCAGCAGCGTATAGCCGAACTTCGAACCACCGGCGAGCGACGTCGCCCAGTTTCCGGGATCCATATAACCGACGGCAACGAGATAGCCGGGGCCGAAAAAGGCCATGGCGCGCCGAAACGTCCCGGCATTCGGTTTGATGCGGATCGAGGAGTGAACGTCGGACAACGAGAGATCGTCGCCGTTCCGTCGCCATCCAAAGACAGGCTTGTCCATCTTATGCGCTTTCAAATGGGAGAATAAATTGATGCAATTGCAAATCATTCGCATAAGCGGCAGCGACTGGCAAGGGGCATTTTGCGGCCGGATATCGGCACACGACGCCGCAGGCGCGTGTCGGGCTTGCGCCTCACAGCCTTGTCATCTGCATGCCCTGTGGATTTCGGAACAGCTGCGCACCCGCCTGCGTTGGTCTTTGAGGAAGCACTCCAACACCGGGGGAAATTTATGCGACAGGGCCACAAATTCAGTCTGGTGAACCATCCAAGCCAGTGGCCGAAATATATTATGGCGAATAGGAAACCACGCGACTGGATGATGACGATCAGCGGAATCGTGCTGCTGTTCATTGTCGCCGCCGCGGTTGCCATGGGTTATCTCGTCACAAGCCACCCCGGCAAGCCGGAGCCAAACCCCGGCATCGTGGAGGAGCAGGCGGCAGAGAACGGCGGGTAAGCGGCGGCGCAACCGCACCGGACTCAGCTGAGGCCAGCAAGATGCCCGCTGAACTGCGCCTCATGCAGACGGCTATAATGGCCCTTGGCAGCCAAGAGTTCGGCATGCGCCCCGGTTTCGGCAATACCGCTCTGGTCCACCACCACGATGCGCGACGCATCGCGGATCGTTGCCAGCCGGTGGGCGATGACGAGGGTGGTGCGGCCCTTGGCAAGCTCCGTCAGCGATTGCTGGATGGCACGCTCTGTTTCGGTATCGAGCGCCGAGGTCGCCTCATCAAGAATGAGGATCGGTGGGTTTTTCAGGAACATGCGGGCAATGGCAAGACGCTGCTTCTGCCCACCGGACAGTTTGACGCCGCGTTCGCCGATAACGGTGTCAAGCCCGAGCGACATGGCCTCGATGACACCATCAAGACGGGCGCGCCGCGCCGCCTCCATGATCTCCGCATCCGAAGCGCCAAGCCGTCCATATTCGATATTCTCGCGGATCGTACCGCCGAACAGGAAAACATCCTGCTGCACGATGCCGATCTGGTTGCGCAGCGAGGCGAGCTTCATCTTTCTGATATCGATGCCGTCAATGGTGATCGCACCGCTCGTCACATCGTAAAAGCGCGGCAAAAGCGAGCACAGCGTCGTCTTGCCCGCCCCCGAAGGACCGACGAAGGCAACAGTCTCGCCGGCGCTGATCTTCAGGTCGATATTGGTAAGAACCGTCTTGCCCTCGGCATAACCGAAACCGACATGGCGATATTCGATATCGCCGCGCAGCAAGGGCGCTTCCACCGCATCGGGCGCATCGACGATATCGGGCGCGGTGTCCAGAAGTTCGGTAAAGCGGCGGAAACCGGCAATGCCCTTCGGATAGGTCTCGATGACCGAATTGATCTTTTCCACCGGCCGGAAAAACACGCCCACCAGCAGCAGGAAGCCGACGAAGCCGCCTTCCGTGAGATCACCCGTCAGCACGAACCATGCACCGCAGATCATCACGATCATCTGCGTCAGGCGCATGCTCATATAGCTTAGCGAAGTGCTGGCCGCCATGATCTTGTAGGCGTCGAGCTTGGTGCGACGGTATTTCTGATTGTCCTTCTCGAACAGCGTCCGCTCGTGATCCTCATTGGCGAAGGCCTGCACCACCCGCATGCCGCCGACATTTTCCTCGATACGGGCATTGAAATCCCCAACACGGCCGTAAAGCGCGCGAAAATTCTGCGTCATGCGGCCGCCGTAACGGCTGGTCACCCAGGCGGTAACGGGCACGACGGCGGCGGTGATGAGCGCCAGCGGCACATTCACTGACAGCATCAAAAGGAACGCGCCAATGAAGGTCATGATGGCGATGAAAAGGTCTTCGGGGCCGTGGTGGGCCACCTCGCCGATCTCTTCCAGGTCCTTGGTCAGCCGCCCGACCAGATGGCCGGTCTTCTGGTTGTCGAAATAACGGAAGGAAAGCTTCTGCAGATGATCGAAAGCCAGCCGCCGCATGTCGGTCTCGATATTGATGCCGAGCATGTGTCCCCAGTAGGTGACGGTCGCCATCAGCCCGGTATTCAGCACATAAATAAGCAGCAGCCCGACCGAAGCGGCAAGGATGATGGCCCATTCACCGCCCGGCAGCAGCACATCCACAAAGGCCTTCACCGCCATCGGAAAACCGAGTTCGAGCACGCCCGACAAAACCGCGCAGGAAAAATCGAGAATGAACAGACCGCGATAGGGGCGATAATAGGCGAAGAAACGGCGGAGCATGGCATGACCTGACGATCGGGCGCGGCGACGTGATGCCGCAGAAAAACGGAGTTTAATTGTCATATTTCAATGCGCGCGCCAAGACCGATGTTCTATTTTTACCAAAATCGTTCAATAGGTTCGGCAATAAACACACAACGGTAATGTGATCGGGTTATATTGCACTTATATGTATCGGTGTGACAGAGTGAATGCACCCTTCGGGGAGAATGCGAGAAAGAGCCTGCCGTGAGTAACATTGACAGCCGTAAGCCCAGTGGCGAACCGAGATGGCTCGGTCCTGCCAGCCCGACGCGGATCGCCCTGATCCCGCCCATCTCGGCTGCGCGCTGGCTTCTCGTTCTCGTCGCTCTTGCCGGCATTTATTTCTTCCATGGCTTCCTCGTTCCCGTTCTCGCCGCTCTCGTCATCGGTTTCGCCAGCTGGCCGGTTTACACCCGGCTTCTGCGGCAGGTGGGCGGCAACACCACGCTCGGCGCCACCATCGCCATCATCCTCATCCTCGCCTTCCTCGTCGTGCCGATCTTCATCGCCGCCTCCTATACGGCAAGCGAGATCCGCGAATGGTTCGGCTGGGCGGTGCATGTCAACAAGACGGGTGCGCCCGTGCCGGGCTGGATCGCCGCCCTTCCCGCCGTCGGCCCCTGGCTTGGCGAACAATGGGTGAAATATATCGGCACGCCGGGCGCCATCGGCGAACTCATCCAGCTCGTCAGCGGCGCGAATATCGGCAATATCTATCGGGCGATCCTCGCCGCTGGCAACGGCGCGTTTCATCTGGTTCTGACCCTGCTGTTCATGCTGATCGCGCTGTTCTTCGTCTACCGCAACGGCGCAGGCTTCACCCGGCAGGTCGATCTGGTGGGCGAACGCATCCTGCCGACGCGGTGGGAACGCATTTCCCGCGTCGTGCCAGCCACCATCAGCTCCACGGTCACCGGCATGACGCTGATCGCCATCGGCGAAGGCATCATCCTCGGCATCGCCTACTGGATCGCCGGCGTCCCCTCACCCGTCACGCTCGGCGTGCTCACCGGCGTCATGGCGCTCATTCCGGGCGGTGCGCCGCTCTCGTTTACGCTGGTTTCGATCTATCTGGTCGCCAGCGGCTCGCCCGCCCATGGGCTGGCGCTGTTCGTCTGGGGTTCGGTGGAACTCTTCATCGTCGACAAGACCATCCGCCCGAAACTCGTCGGCGGCCCGATCAAGCTGCCCTTCCTGCCCACCTTTTTCGGCCTCGTCGGCGGCGTCAAGACCATGGGCTTCCTCGGCCTCTTCATCGGCCCGGTGCTGATGGCGCTTCTGGTGGCAATCTGGCGCGAATGGGTGCGCGAGGTGGAACTGTCCGCCGCCGCGATCCCCGAGGCTCCGCCACCGCCGCCGACAGAGGACGATTCGGTTGATGAGGTTGCCGCGCTCGAAGAGGATAGCGAGCAAACGACCGCGTTTCGGAAAGCGGCGTTTTGATCGTTGAAGTCTGCGGCAGGCGCCTCCGTGATTAGATCGCGGCAGGGTCTCGGCAAACTGGCGCCGTCGTCTTAAAGCGCCTTCTCCATGAACAGGCTGAGCGGATCCGGCTTATAAGGCGCAAAGGCCTCGATCTCCACGAACCCCGCCTTGCGGTAAAGACCGATCGCCTCCGGCTGGCTGATGCCGGTCTCGAGGCGAATGGCGGAAAGGCCAAGCTCGGCGCCGCGCGCAAGAAGTGTATCCATGATCAGCTTGCCGATCCGCAATCCCCGCGCCTCGGGATCGACGAACATGCGCTTGATCTCCGCCGTGCCGTCACCCGCTTCCACCAGCGCGCCACAGCCGACCACGCGGCCATCGTGCCGCGCCACGAAAAACGAAACATTGTCCTGCTCAAGCTGGCCGATATCGACCAGATGATTGCTTTCGGCGGGATAAAGCGAGGCCATATAGGCGTTGGAAAGGTCGATGAGGCGCAGAACCGCATCCTGCCTCGGTGTTTCAAGCTTGATTTCGGTGGCCAATGCGATGCCTGCCTTCTCTGTAAAAATGCGTATTTCGTCGTAATGTCACTGCAATCGGGATAGATGAGTTTCTAGAGCATAATTCCCGACAGAGGCAACACACCCCATGAAAACAGCCCTCGTTCTCATGACCTTCCTTGGCTGCGACGACAGCGCCACCGATTGCCATTACCTCGCCACCTCGCAGCAGCGCTGGACGAGCATCGAACTGTGCGACGCCGTGTCGGAAAAGGAGCTGGAGCGTTACGCCAACGCGCCCTACCCTGTCGTGGTAGCCGTGTGCCAGACACCGGGCGAACAGGCGCCGCAGACGGCCGGTACGCAACCTCCAGCCACTGCGCCGGCCACTGCGCCGCAGGCAACGGCAGCGGTTACGCCGAAGGAGGAGGAAAGCCTCACAAAACAGGCAATCAGCCGTGTCAGCCGTATCCTGCCTTCCACGGAAGGCATAAAGCATCTCCTGGGCACGCCGGTGAGGATGGTTGAGAACAGCTATTCGTGGATCGCAAAGCGGTTCGATAAGTGATTGCTAGGAACCGATCTTCCCTCATTCTTGTGCTTGTCACAGGAATCTAGCCAGCCCAAGTCCTTAGGGCTTAGAGCGAGCCTTTTCGCCGCGCAGACGCGCGTCGGCTGAATTCCTGTGACAAGCACAGGAATGAGAGTGTGGGGATTCTCCTGCCCGGAAACATCACGAATCTCACGCCGTCTCGAGCGAAAGCGCTTCCGCGTAATACCGCGCCTTTTGCCGCTCTTCCGCAATGGCAAGTTTGCGCACGGCATGCAGCAATTCGAACAGCGTTTCGGAACCGTTGACGTCGCGGAAATGCGCCAGCAGTTCCGCCGAGACTGAGGCCGCCACATCGGCAAGCTGCGATCGGGCAGCGCGGCGCCACAGCAGCGTCGCCTCGATAAAGACGTCGACAACATCGCCGAAAAGACCGACCGACTGGAATAGCGCCTTCAACGCATGCGGCCGCCCGGTCGCCAGAATGGCGCGCACCTTGCGGTCATCGAGACCGGAGAGATTGACCATGGCCGCCGTGAAGAATTCCAGGCGTCCCGAACAGACGGCATGGATGAGCAGCGCGGGCGTCAGCTCCAGCCGCTGGCGCAGATGCTCCACCAGCGCCGGCAGCTCCGGCGAGGAAACGTTTGATGCGATAAGGATGGTGGCGGAATCTTCCGCCTCGCGGAAAACGCTGTCGGCGCGGTTTCGCGCGATCATCGCGTGAACGAGCGCGGAGCCTGCGAGAGCTTCGCTGATGCGGCCCACCAACAGGTGACGCGCATCGGCGGGCAGCGCCTCGCGGCGAAGCAGGAGGTCGCGAATATCGGCGTCCGAGCCATGACGCTCGGCGATGCGCCTGAGCGAAAACGGCGTGATAAAGGCATCGTCGTTTTCGAGCAGGATGATGGTTTCCGGCAGTTCGCCCACTTCGGCAAGCGCTGCGCAAACACCGCGCGGCAGGCCGGGCCGTGCCGCAATGAGCGCGCGCGTCAGGCTTTCGCCGCGCCCGGCCAGATCAACCAGGTCGGCCTCACCGAGAACCGGTGAACGGGCAATGACGGTGCAGGCGATTTCCGGCTGGTCTTCGGCGAGTGAAACGAGAATAGCGCGCGGTGCGTCATGGGCGTCGGCAAGCGCTTCGGCAAGCGCCAGCCGCACACGCGGCGAAGGATCGTCAAGCAGATAGGTCATCGCCATATAGGCGGCATCGCGGTTCTCGCGCGCCATGTCGGACTGAAGATAGGCACGGCCGAGCGCATTGGCGGCCTTCGCCCGCTCGGTCGATCCAGCCTTTTCAGACCAGCGAAGAAATGCCTGTACGATCACCTGAGCCTCGAAAACATTCGCAACAATGGATGACGGCATCATCGCCGCCACCATGTATAAAACTCTAGGCGCAAATGGTTTACGTTTGGTTCACCATAAAAATTAACCGCCGCCGAAGAAGGGCTATATTTACGGCGCGGTAGAGGGGCGCTGCAGCTGGAATACATCGCTGCCGCCATCGCAGTAATCCATATAGCCCATTCGTGCCACGGGTCGCGACAGCCCCATATCGATGCGGCCGTCGCGAATGATCGTTTCATCGATATGGATCGCCATGACCTGCCCGATCACCATCCACGAATCCGCTGGCTGGCCATCGACGTCCGTAAGCTGCTGTATCTGGGTCACGCGGCACTCCAGAACCGCCAGCGCCTCGCCGACGAAAGGCGCATCCACCACCCGCCCGTCGACGGCGGTGAGACCGGCAAGGGCGAATTCGTCGACATCATAACCGACGGGCGCCGAAGACGCATTCATCCGGTCCACCAGATGGCGGCTGACGAGATTGGCGGTGAAGACGCCGGTTTCCTCGACGTTGCGCAGGCTGTCCTTCCTGCCGCTGGAGGAGAACATCACAAGCTTTGGCCGGTCCGAAATCGCATTGAAGAAGGAATAGGGCGAGAGGTTGAGAGAACCGTCCCTACCCTTCGAGCCGATCCAGCCGATCGGACGCGGCGCGACGATAGCCTTGAACGGATCATGCGGCAGGCCGTGCTGATTGGTGTCCGTGGTGTAGAACATCAAACTTCCCCGACCCAGGTGACGACATCGGCAAGCTCCGGCCGCGGCCGCTCCACCGGCGGGAATGTCGTCGAGCCGATATGAATGAACCCGGCCACTTTCTCTTCCACGCCGACCTCGATTTCCGTAAGAAATGCGGAATCGAAAGCAAGCCATTCGGTCAGCCAGTTCGCTGCAAAACCGCTGGCATTGGCGGCGAAGATGAGGTTGAGGCACACAGCACCGGCGGACATGACCTGCTCCCATTCCGGGATTTTGAAATGCGGCTTTGCGGTACTGATAACGGCGATAACGACGGGCGCGCGGGTGAAGCGCGTCCGTTCCGCTTCCTGCTGCTGCAGGTCCAGTTCCGGGTTCTTTTCAAGCGCGATCCTGAGCGCCGTCTCACCGAGACGCACGCGCTCCTCGCCGCGACAAACGACGAAACGCCAGGGGGCCAGCTTGCCATGGTCGGGCACACGCACGGCAAGACGCAGGATTTCCTCGATTTCAGTCTTAGAAGGCCCCGGCTCGGCAAGTTGCAGGGCCGGGGTGGAACGGCGAACCTTGAGATAGTCGAGGAGCTTGATATCACTGGTCATGATTAAAAATCTTCCATTCTGCTGTCATCGCAAAAACATTGGGCCTTGAAATAGCCACGGCATTGGTTTTGAAGTGATCCGGGAAAATCAAGAAGTCAATCGGTATCGAAAATGTCGGCAATCAAAATCGCGGCACGTCTGACCATTGCATGTGCCGCGCTTGGCCTTTTATCACAAGCCGCTTTTTCGCAGGACGCCTTCAAAGACTTCAAGCAGCTCGGCGGCACGCCGAAAATGCCGAAGCTCAATGCTTTCACCGCCCCAACGGCACCCAACGCCCCGGAAAGCGCCGCCCGTGACATCGCCATGGAAGCCAAGCTGACCAGCGAAGGCGAAGCGGTGAAGGAAGGCCTGTCATGGCGCGTATTCAGCCCCATTCCCGGCGCTGACGGCAAATTGCCGATGCTGGCAAGCTCGGAAGGCGGCTCCGCCGAATTTCATCTGGTGCCGGGCGAATATTTGGTCAACGTCGCCTTCGGGCGCGCGGGCGTCACCAAAAAGCTCAATGTCCCGACTTCAGGCAACGTGCAGAAACAGGTGCTGATTCTCGATGCCGGCGGCTTCGTACTGAATGCGGTTGCGGGTTCCGACAAGCAGATTTCCGGCAACCAGCTCAAATTTTCCGTCTATTCCTCAGACGTCCGCTCCGACGGCGAACGCGGCCTCGTCATGGCCGATATCAAGCCCAATACCATCGTGCGGCTGAACGCCGGGACCTATCACGTGGTTTCGGAATACGGCAATGTCAACGCGGTGGTGCGCGCCGACATCCAGGTGGAAGCCGGCAAGCTGACGGAAGCGACCCTGCAGCATCAGGCCGCGCAGATCACCCTCAAGCTGGTCTCAGAACCGGGCGGCGAAGCCATTGCCGATACGGCTTGGTCGGTGTTGAACGGCGGCGGCGACGTTGTCAACGAAAGTGTCAGCGCCTTTTCGACCATGGTTCTTGCCGAAGGCGAATATACCGCCATCGCCCGCAACAAGGACAAGGTCTACCAGCGCAATTTCAAGGTGACCTCCGGCCGGGATTCGGACGTGGAAGTGCTGATGAAAGACCAGGCGCCGGAAGAGATGTCCGGGGATTTTGAGTAGCCGACATTGCACATTCATCGTCTCGTCGGAGGCGAGATTGTAAGGAACGACCCACCACCCTCCACGTCATCCTCGGGCTTGACCCGAGGATCCTTTCCCGCGCCAGACCGTGGATCCTCGGGTCAAGCCCGAGGATGACTTCAGAGAGCTTTAAGCGTCCCTTACCCCGCAAACAAAAACGGCCCCCGAAGAGGCCGTCGTTATTTGTCAAGCAACCTGCTTCTTCGCCGCAAGCTTGCGCTTTATATCCGGCGGCGTCGCCTCGTCCACGAGGCTGGTGATCGCCTCCTCGAGCGACATCGACGTCTGGTTCTGCGAACCGAGACGACGGATGTTGACGGTGCGCTCTTCCGCTTCCTTGCGGCCGCAAACGATGATGACCGGAACCTTGGTCACCGAATGCTCGCGGACCTTGTAATTGATCTTCTCGTTGCGGAAATCGGTCTCGACCGCCATGCCCGCTTCGCGCAGCGCTTCGGCGACTTCGCGGCCGTAATCATCGGCATCCGAGGTGATCGTCGCGACCACCACCTGCAGCGGGGCGAACCACAAGGGCATGTGACCGGCGAAGTTCTCGATCAGAATGCCGAGGAAACGCTCCATCGAACCGCAGATGGCGCGATGGATCATGACAGGCTGCGTCTTCTCCGAGTTCTGGTCGATATAGAAGGCACCAAAACGTTCAGGCAGATTGAAGTCCACCTGCGTCGTGCCGCACTGCCACTCACGGCCGATGGCGTCCTTCAGCGTATATTCGAACTTCGGCCCGTAGAATGCGCCCTCGCCCGGCAGGATGCCGGTCTTGATGCGGCCTTCGGACTGTTCCTCGATGGTCTTCAGAACCTCCATCATCACGCTTTCGGCGCGATCCCAGAGATCGTCGGAACCGACGCGCTTTTCAGGACGCGTGGAGAGCTTGACGACAACTTCGCTGAAGCCGAAATCCTCGTAGACCGAGAGGATCAGATCGTTGATGCGCAGGCATTCCGCCGCCATCTGCTCTTCCGTGCAGAAGACATGCGCATCGTCCTGCGTAAAGCCGCGAACGCGCATCAGGCCATGCAGGGCGCCGGAAGCCTCGTAGCGATGCACATTACCAAATTCCGCAAGGCGGACGGGCATTTCGCGGTAAGACTTCAAGCCATGTTTGAAGATCTGCACGTGACCCGGGCAGTTCATCGGCTTGAGCGCAAAGACACGCTGGTCGGCTTCCTCGTCATCGGGATGGGTGAAGGCATGGGCGGATTTCACCGCGAACATGTTTTCCTGATACCAGCCCCAGTGACCTGAAGTCTCCCACAGCGACTTGTCCAGAATCTGCGGCGCGTTGACTTCCTGATAGGTGTTGGCAAGCCGCCGGCGCATATACGCCGTCAGCGTCTGGAACATGCGCCAGCCCTTGCCGTGCCAGAACACGACGCCCGGACCCTCTTCCTGGAAATGGAACAGGTCCATTTCGCGACCAAGGCGGCGATGGTCGCGCTTTTCGGCTTCGGCCAGAACATGCAGGTAATTGTCCAGCTCTTCCTGCGTTGCCCAGGCGGTGCCATAGATGCGCGACAGCATCGCATTATTGCTGTCGCCGCGCCAATAGGCGCCGGCCACCTTCATCAGCTTGAAGGCCGTGCCAATCTGTCCCGTGGAGGCCATATGCGGACCGCGGCAAAGATCGAACCAGTCACCCTGATAGTAGATCTTCAGGTCCTGGCCTTCGGGAATGGCGTCGACCAGTTCGACCTTGTAGTTTTCGCCCTTGGCGGCAAAGACTTCCTTCGCCTTTTCGCGCGACCAGACCTCGCGGGTAAACGGCTTGTTGCGCTGAATGATCTCCTTCATTCGCTTTTCGATCTTCGGCAGATCTTCCGGCGTGAAAGGCTCGTTCTTGGCAAAGTCGTAATAAAAGCCGTTCTCGATAACAGGGCCGATCGTCACCTGCGTGCCGGGCCACAGTTCCTGCACGGCCTCGGCCATGACGTGGGCGGCATCGTGGCGGATAAGCTCCAGCGCGCGCTTGTCGTCGCGCGTGACGATCTCGATTTTGCCATCGGTGATGGTCTCGGACAAATCGCGCACGGTGCCATCAAGCGCAATGGCGACGGCCTTCTTGGCAAGCGATTTGGAGATGGATTCGGCGACCTCACGGCCGGTCGTACCGGCGGGGTAGCTGCGCACGGATCCATCGGGAAATGTAAGGGAAATGGCTTCAGACATCGTCTCGTGCTCCTGTCCAGTCCCGCCAACGAATGCGGGTGGTGTTGGAATAATGATTTGCCCGCAACAGGCGGGCACGCAGGCTGATAAAGGCTTTTGCCATTGCAGTCAAAGGTGAAGGGTGCTTCAGCGAAGCATTTCCGCAAGGCCTTTGACCGTATTGGCGTTGCGGGTCGTGCCGACACCAAGCCTTTTGGTGGTCAGGACAGGCAACAGCCGGCTCTCGCTCGGTTTGCCGCAAAAATCGATCCATAGATCGCCACCGGCAAGCGTGATCTTCTCCCTGCCCCGATATTTCTCCAGCAATTCGAGGACGCGGTGGTCCAACGGCGCCCGCATGACCCTCACGCAGACATCCGGCGGATTGCCTTGCGGAAACGGATTATCCGCCGCCAGTTTCAGCCAGTCGTCGCCCGCGCGAACGAGAATATCGACATGTTTGCCGAAACGCTTTTCGAAGGCGCGCTCCAGCCTGTCCTCGATCTCGCGAACAGGTGCCGCTTCAGTGCGAAAAACCAGATTTCCGGTCGCGACAAGCGTCTTGCAGTCGGTAAACCCCAGCTGTTCCGCCAATGCCCTGAGATCGGCCATGATGAGCCGCTTGCCGGGGCCGAGCACGATACTGTGCAGCAGGGCCACATAGTCATTCATCGATGCAGGCTCCAGTAACGCCACGGCGCCCACCAGCGCCGCGTGCTGCCGAGCGTTTCCGGCACCGGGTCCAGCCCGCTGGTGCCGCCCGGGCCGCAGCGCGCCACGCGAAACAGCGTCATCCACCCGCCGGCCCACAGCCCGTGGCGGGCAATCGCCTCATAGCCATATTCGGAACAGGTGGGAATGTGGCGACAGGAGTTGCCGACAAAGCCCGATAGCGTGAGCTGATAAAGCCTGATGAAGCCGACGCCGAAAAGCCGTCCCGGTGTCTTCGCAAAGCTGCCCGCCCAATTGCGGGATCGCCCGGCTTTCACCGCTGTCTGCTCATGCCGGCAGCCCGGTTCGCCGCACATCGGCTAACCCGCGACGTTGAGAGCCGGCCGGCCTTCGATCTGGTCGAGCGCATCGACCACCGCCTCGAAGGTCAGCATGGTGGAGGCGTGGCGGGCCTTGAAATCCCGGACGGGCAAAAGCACCCGCATGTCCTCAAAACGACCCGTCGGCCCCTCACCGTCCTGTTTCAGCATGGCGAGCATGTCTTTCCGCGCCTGCCGGATTTCGCCGCTGGAAGCCCCGACAATGTGATGCGCCATGATGGAGGCCGAGGCCTGCCCCAGTGCACATGCACGGACTTCGTGCGAAAAAGCCGTCACTATGCCGTCTTCAACCTTCAGATAGACCTTGAGTTTAGAGCCGCATAGTCGCGAGTGTTTTTCAGCACTCGCATCGGCATCCTCGAGAATTCCCGTCAGTGGAATATTCCCGGCGAAGTCCAGAATGCGATTATTGTAGATATCGTCCATCGTCAGGTGCCCGGCGCGCTCAAGAATGCCCAAAAATAGGACAGGTCAGATTTTTCAAACACAGCGTTTGTCGCAGTGAAGCTTTCCTGCCCTTCATTCTCATTATATGCTAACGAGCTTTCTGGACATCAAGCCGTGATGAAATTAACGGCTCCGATACCGAAATAACAGCACCGGTCTTGCCAAAATGCTGTAAAACAACCAGATAGCAGCAACTGCGAACATGAGTTCGCGATGAAAAACGAATTCAGGTGCGGCCTTTACCCGCATCGGGAGAGACGGAATGGATGCGATCGTGAAGAATTTCCCCGGCGCTGGCGCAAAACCCGACGTGGCAGAAGCTCGCCCAAGCCAGGCCGAAGCGGAAGAAGCAGTGCGCGTTCTTTTGCGCTGGGCAGGAGAAAATCCCGCCCGCGAAGGACTTCTGGATACGCCGAAGCGTGTCGCCAAGGCCTATCGCGAACTTTTTGCCGGTTATGAGCTGAACGTTCAGGACGTGCTTGGCACGACCTTCGAGGAAGTTGGCGGTTATGACGATGTGGTGCTGGTGCGCGACATCCCCTTCTTCTCCCATTGCGAGCACCATATGGTGCCGATCGTCGGTAAGGCGCATGTCGCCTATCTTCCGGCCGGTCGCGTGCTCGGCCTGTCGAAGATCGCCCGTGTCGTCGAAATCTTCGGCCGCCGCCTGCAGACGCAGGAAAACATGACCGCGCAGATCGCAAGATCGATCGAAGAAACGCTGAAGCCGCGCGGTGTGGCCGTGATGATCGACGCCGAACATATGTGCATGTCCATGCGCGGCGTCAACAAGCAGGGGTCCACGACGCTGACCACCAGCTTCACCGGCACGTTCAAGAACGATCCGGCCGAGCAGGTGCGCTTCATGACCATGGTGCGGAACCGCTAATCGTTCCGCCATTTTCCGGGGTTACCATGTCCATTCCCTTTCCATCCGCGCCTGCGGACAAGGAAGTGCTCGAAAACGCAGGCCTGTTCTCGCCGAAATTCGATGCTCACGGCCTCGTTACCGCCGTGGTCACCGATGCGCGTGACGGCGAATTGCTGATGGTTGCCCATATGAACGCCGAAGCTTTGTCGCTGACGCTCGAAACCGGCATCGCCCATTACTACAGCCGCTCGCGCGACAAAATCTGGAAGAAGGGCGAGACCTCCGGCAACCTGCAGACGGTGAAGGAATTCCGCACCGATTGCGATCAGGACGCCGTGTGGCTGAAGGTCTCCGTCGCCGGCCATGACGCGACCTGCCACACCGGCCGCCGCTCCTGCTTTTATCGCAAAGTCGAACTCTCCGACGGCCAGGCGGTGACGAAGATCACCGACGATACCCGCCATTTCGATCCGGCGACCACCTATTCCGCAACTTGAACGGCTACCTTCCATCGGTCGCACCAATTTGCTACCAATATAGCGGGTTCCGGGGATAGGACGGAGCCTGACGGAACTGGCAGGGAGTGCAGTCATGTTGGGATGGGGAAATCGTCACAATCAACTTTCGGCTGGCAATCCCGAAGCCTTCGGCAACGAACCGCCGGTCACCCAGATCGTCGACAAGCACCGCATAGCGCTCGCGCTTGGCGGTGGGGCTGCGCGCGGCTGGGCCCATATCGGCGTCCTGCGGGCGCTGGATGAGGCAGGGGTGAAGATCGGCATGATCGCCGGCACCTCGATCGGCGCGCTGGTCGGCGGTTGTTATCTCGCCGGCAAGCTCGATGAGCTGGAAGAATTCGCCCGCTCGCTGACGATGCGCCGCATTGCCGGCCTGCTCGATCTCACCATCGGCGGCGGCGGGCTCTTCGGCGGCATGCGGCTGACCAAGCGCATGCAGGAACATCTGGAAGGCCTGCGCGTCGAAAACCTCGACCATCCCTTCATCGCGGTCGCGACGGAACTGCGCACCGGCCACGAGGTCTGGATTCACCAGGGCGATCTCGTCACCGCGCTGCGCTCTTCCTATGCGCTGCCGGGCATTTTCGAACCCGTGCAGTGCAACGGCCGCACGCTGATCGACGGCGCGCTCGTCAATCCTGTACCGGTTTCGGTCTGCCGGGCCTATGAGCAGGCGCTGGTCGTCGCGGTCAATCTGAATTACGATCTTTTCGGCCGCTCCGCCGTGGTCAAGCACTCCGCGTCGCCATCGCATGGCGGCGTTGCGCCGGCTGTGGAAAGCCCGCCGCGTCCCGGCCTGCCGGGCGTCATGGTGCAGGCCTTCAACATCATTCAGGACAGGATTTCGCGCTCGCGCCTGGCGGGCGACCCGCCCGACCTGATGCTTCACCCCCGCATCAACGATATCGGCCTCTCGGAATTCCATCGCGCCAGTGAAGCCATCGACCGGGGATATGAGGAAACACGCTCCCGCATTCCGGAACTGGAGCGCATGCAGCAGGCATTCCGGCGCTGATGCGCGAGACCCTCATTCCTATGCTTGTCACACGAATCCAGCCGACGCATCTGCTTGGCGGAGGGACTCCTTTCAGCCCAAGGACTTGGGCTGACTAGATTCCTGTGGCGAGCACAGGAATGAGGGACGTGATTCGCGTCGCGAACGAAATCACCCGGCAATATAGGCCTTGATTTGCTCCGCTTCGGCTTCGATCTCGCCAATCCGCGCCTTCACCACGTCGCCGATGGAGATGATGCCGGCAAGGCGGCCATTTTCTTCAACCGGCACATGCCTGAAGCGTCCGCCGGTCATGATTTCCATCAGCTGATCGGTGGTGGAATTATGCTGGCAGCGAATGACATTCTTGGTCATGGCCACCGACACGGATTGCTGGAGGGAGGCGGCGCCCTTGCCCGCCACAGCCTTTACGAGATCGCGCTCCGTGAAGATGCCGAGAACGACGCCATCGGCGTCTGTCACGACGACGGAACCGATCTTGTGAGCGTGCAGCGTTCCCGCCGCCTCACCGATGCTGACCTCCGGACCGACAGTCACGACGTCCCGGCCCTTGCGGTCGAGAAGATCCTTTACGAATGTTGCCATGCCTTCCTCCTCTTTGCAGCGACCCGCAGCGCCGCAGTCTCCCCCGGCGGTTGCAAATCATGGGATATGGTGCGCTGAGGCCCGCATGAATGCAATCCCGGATGGGACGCGCGAAAGCAAATTTGCGCCACGGCCGACAAGGAGCGTGATCGGCTCAGACCAGTCGCCGATCGAAAAGCCCGAAGAACAGGAAGCCGAGCAGAAAGCCGAAGACATGCGCGTCCCAGGCGATTTTGCCGCCGACATCGCCGAACAGCGGCACGCCGACCGCAATCAGCACATTGCCGAACAGCCACATCAGCGTGAAGATCAGCACGGTGCGGTTGGAAAGCGCCCCGAGAATGCTCTGTCTCGGCATCAGATGCCCGAAGGAGGCGCTATATCCACCGCGCGCAGGAAAGGCAAAGCGGCAGGCCGCCCCCATCAGCGCCGAAACGACACCGGACGCCCCGATCAGCACCGTCACATCGCCCCAGTTCAGCGCCGCATGGCCGAAGGCGGAAACGGCAGCGGAAATGCACCATAACAGCACGAAGCGCACTGTTCCGATCCGGCGCAGAACCGGCGCGCCAAAGGCCATGAGCCACAATCCGTTGAAGAGAATATGCTCGATGCCGCCATGCAGGAAAGAATAGGTCACCGGTGTCCAGAGCCATTCCAGACCCTGCTGCGAAAACGGCACCGCATAACGCAGCGGAATGAAGCCGAAGGTGAAGATAAACCAGCCATTGCCTTCCTCCGAAAGAAGATAGGCGGGAACGACATAAGCCACGATCAGCGCGGCCAGAATGCCGACCAGCAGCGACGGCAAGTTGAAGACGGGATTGTTCGTGTCGTCTTTCGGCTCCGGCGTTTCCGAAACCGGCGGCTGTTCGCCGTCCCCGTAGGACATGATCCCATCCCTGTCTTGGTCGAATTTTGCGTTCCCCGAGCAATATAGGAAGCCCGAACGAAAAAAAAGCCGTCCCGCCTTCGAAGCGCGCGACGCCCAAACCGCTATCGGCAAGGACGCCGGGCCGCAGACGGTCCGGCTTGCGGGCTCGCCTTGAAATAACAGGCGACGCCATCGAATTGTGCTGACGGAGCTTTCCCCGACATGGCCGCTCCGATGCCACGACTATAGCCACCGGGCAATATCAACCCTTTGTTAACCTTAATAAATCCACTTGGCACGAAAATCGCTAGACCTCCAGATACAGACGTTCGGATGGACATGATGTCCCAAAAACGAACATGGAGAGATGCTATGAAGAGCATGGCCGGACTGGAGATATACGCTTATTGGGATGAACTGCGCGGCAAGCGATCGGCCCCGCGACGCGAGGACATCGATCCCGCAAAGCTGAAACATCACCTCGGCGATCTTTTTATCCTCACGGACAAGGGAGAGAACACCCCGTTTTTCCGCCTTGCCGGTACACGTCTTTGCGACCTGTTCGGCCGGGAATTGCGGGATCGCCCGTTTTCGGAGTTATGGCAGCCGGCGAACGCCGTCTTCCCCTGCCGCGTCGCGCGCGGCATCCTGCACCACCAGTTACCCGTGGTCTTCGATGTCGAGGCGGAGGATAGCTATGGCGCGGCGCCGCTGGCATTCGAAATGCTGCTCCTGCCGCTGCGCACCGATCCCGACGCCGCCCCAAGGCTGCTCGGGGCGCTGCTTGCGGAGCGGCCGCGACACGAATTCGCCGCACCCATCCAGTGCCTGTCCATAAAGAGCAGCCGCCTGCTGCTCCTGGACATCGCGCCGGAAGGGTATCCGGTGAATGGGATGGCCGCCGATACACCGCGCGCCGAAAGCCGCTGACGGACCTGTTCCAACGCTCCCCGCCCCTCCAGGAGAGGTCCGGCAGCACCCGAATCTCAAAAAAATACGTCAGAACTGTAACGATATTGCCGATCAGAAAAATTGTAGAGATTAAACAATACAGTCTGTTAACTCGCGCAAGGTAGAAACTTACCGTCATCATTCATTACAATTGCGCTGCCCATGTTTTCGTCTCGTTCGGCCAACACCGCCCAAATCCTGCGTCCGGTTGAGGAAGCTCACCTCGACGACGCCGTCCGTGTGTCCTTCACCGGCCGTCTGATGTTGCCCGATCATGAAGAATATGATTGCACCGCAACCGAGATGACCGCCGAAAGGGCGCAGTTCACCTGCCAAGGCATTGCCCGCCGCGGTGATCGCGTCATCGCCTATCTCCAGCATATCGGTCGGATCGAAGGCACGGTGACATCACTCATCGCATCCGGATTCCTCATCGCCATCAACGCGCCGGAGCGCAAGCGGGAAAAACTCGCCGCGCAGCTCGCCTGGATCGCCAAGCGTCAATTGCTCGGCCTGCCGGAAGACCGCCGCCACGACCGTCTGACGCCGCGTAACGCCAAGGCACAGCTCGTTCTGGAAGACGGCGTGCTCGTCGCCTGCCGGCTGATCGACCTTTCCCTGTCAGGTGCGGCCATTGAGATCGAAAACCGGCCGCCGCTCGGAAGCCGGGTCCAGCTCGGCAAGAATATGAGCGGCAAGATCGTGCGCCACTTCATGGAAGGCGTCGCGGTCGAATTCGACCGGGTGCAATCGCCCGACGCGCTGATTGAATTTCTCTAGGACGTTCCATCGAACGCGGCAGGTTTTGCGCCCGTAAGAATACGGCGGCGTCTTCAGCGCGCGTTGCGCTCGCCCCATCGTCTCATAATTGAGAAGATTCCGTGATCGCGGTGTGGCAGTCTACGCTCTGCCCTTCGCGACAGCGTGACGATCATACATCGCTCATCGCGTCCGCCGCTCCATTCTCTGCTTCTCTCCGCCGAACTTCGGTTTTCACGCCATGACCGCGCCGGCTCTGATCCGAGACAGCGCCGCGGACCATTTCGCGCCCTCGCTCAGGTCAGCCGCCGCGCGAACTGGGACGAAAAGCGCTCCGCAAAACTTTTTTTCCGGAAAAAATGCAGTTTTTTTGAAGTTTTTTTGCCGCTTTTTCCTGCCTGTCCCAGCCTGAAACAGCCATCCCGAAACGGGAAATCCACCACTTCCTTGAGCGCCGTGAACCGGCCGCGCGCCGCCATGAAAACCGCAGGACGCGGAAAATCGCTGTCAATACAGCGGTCTAGATGGCTACCAAAAGCCTAAGGCCAAGACGCGTAAAATTGTAATAAAATTTGCTTCAAACACGCATAAAAACTAGTTCGAATACAGTTCAAAACAACGGCTAATTTGCTGAAATTTAAGCTCAAATTGCGCTTCGCAAATTTCCGCCGGGTCAAAATATACCTGCGAATGTCTCCTCACCACGGGGAGACAAGCAATGAACAAGAACAACCGTTTCGTTTTCACTCTGATCGCATTCATCGTCAGCGCCTTCGCGCATCAGGCAAGCGCCTCGCCGGCCGCCGTCATGCGCGTCATCGGCAAAGCCAACCCGCCGATCGGCCACTATGAATTCTGCCAGACCTATCAGAGCGAATGCCAGCCGACCTCGCTGGACAACGGCCCGATGAAGCTGACCGAAGAGCGCTGGAAGACGATGCTCGACGTCAACTACACCGTCAACACCACCATCACGCCGATGACCGACATGGAAATCTATGGCGTCGAAGAACGCTGGGCCTATCCCACCACGGTCGGCGACTGCGAAGACTTTGTGCTCCTGAAGCGCAAGATGCTGATGAACAAGGGCTTCTCCGCCTCCAACCTCCTGATCACCGTGGTTCTGCAGCCGAATGGCGAAGGCCATGCCGTTCTGACCGTCCGCACCGATCGTGGCGATTTTGTTCTCGACAACATGCGCAACAAGGTCATGAACTGGTCGGAAACCGAATATACCTATCTGAAGCGCCAGGACACCGCCAATCCCGGCCGCTGGGTGAAAATTCAGGATGGTCGTGCCACCACTGCGGTCGGCGGCATCAACTGAACCAACAAACGACCTGTCTCCCCAAACGAAAAAGCCGGCTCCGGAAGGATGCCGGCTTTTTCATGTTCAAATCCGTTAAGCGTCAGAGCAGCCCAAGCTCCGCCAGTTCCCGCCTGAGATCGGAAGGCATGTCCTCGCCGCCCATGCCGCCGCCGAGATCGCGTGGCGCCTCGTCGTCCTTCAGGTAACGCCAGCCCTGAAACGGGCGCTTCGGCGCGGGTGAGGTTTCGATGACCTCTGGGCCGAGAATGAGATCGCAGCGGGAAATACCGTCTTCGCCCTTGAAGGAGCGGATATCGAGAAGTGTCTGCCGCGCCTGCACCTGTCCCTTGATGACCCAGTAGAGAGAGCCGCCTTCCAGCAGTTCCTCGACGCGCTTTGGGATCATCCGGGTGGTGTGGACGCTGTGCGGCTCAAGGCCAGCGGCAATTGCTGTCAGCGCGCGGTGCGCGACCCAGTCTCGCAAGTCCTGGATTGAATCCGCGCCAACGCAAAGTTTGATGAGATGTAGAGGCATGCCTCTATCAATGCCTTTTTGCGACGGGCGTCAAGCATCTGCACGACGCCTGCCGCCCTGCCCGCTCAGCACTCCACAACGTTGACGGCGAGGCCGCCGGTGGAAGTTTCCTTGTATTTCTCGCTCATGTCGTTGCCGGTCTGGCGCATGGTCTCGATGCAGGCATCGAGCGGCACGAAATGCTGGCCGTCACCCTTCAGCGCCAGCGAAGCCGCTGTTACCGCCTTGACGGCGCCAAGCGCGTTGCGCTCGATGCACGGCACCTGCACGAGGCCCGCGATCGGATCGCAGGTCATGCCAAGGTGATGTTCGAGCGCGATCTCTGCGGCATTCTCCACCTGTTCGGGCGATCCGCCCATGACCGCGGCAAGACCCGCCGCCGCCATGGCAGCAGCCGATCCGACTTCGCCCTGACAGCCCACTTCCGCGCCCGATATCGAGGCATTGTGCTTGATGATGCCGCCGATGGCGGCGGCCGTCAGCAGGAAGTCCCGCACGTCGTCAATCGTCGCATCCTCATGGAAATGCCGGAAATATCTGACGGTGGCCGGAACGACACCAGCCGCACCATTGGTCGGCGCGGTCACCACACGGCCGCCGGCGGCGTTTTCCTCGTTCACGGCCATGGCATAGACGCTCAGCCAGTCATTGGCCATGACCGGGTTCAACCGGTTGCTGCGCCATTCCGCATTCAGCTTTTCGTAAATGGAGCGGGCGCGGCGGCGCACCTTCAGACCGCCAGGCATGATGCCATCCACTTTCAGACCGCGCTCGATGCAGCCATTCATGGCTTCCCAGATCTGGTCGAGACGCTCGTTCAGTTCTTCGCGGGAAACCACCGTCTCCTCGTTGGCGCGCTTCATCTGGGCGATGGTGCGGCCGGAACGGGCCGCCATATCCAGCATTTCCCGCGCCGTCCCGAAGGGATAAGGCACGCGCGGACCGTTATCGATGGTCTTGCCGCGCTGCTTGATCGCCTCCAGTTCCGTATCGGTCACGACGAAACCGCCGCCGACGGAATAATAGATGCGCTTGATGAGAAGCCTGCCCTGATTGTCGAAGGCGGAAAAAGTCATGCCGTTGGCGTGGCCGGGCAGCGGGTTCTTCTTGTCGAAGACCAGATCCTCGGCCGGATGGAACAGATAGGACGGGTGACCGGGCGGTGTGACCGTGCCCGCCTTTTCTACCGTGTCGATGATCGCATCCATGGCATCGGGATCGACAAGGTCCGGCCGCTCGCCGGTCAGGCCGAGGATGACGGCACGCCCGGTGCCATGGCCAATGCCGGTAAAGGCGAGAGACCCGTGCAGGCTGACCTTCAGCTGCGCCACGGCGGCACCCGAGGGACGCGGCCACTCATCGCTGAGGATCAGCGCCAGAAAGCGGTTTGCAGCCGTCATCGGCCCCATCGTATGGGAGCTGGAAGGACCAATACCGATCTTGAAGACGTCGAAAACCGAAAGAAACATGAAATATACCCTGCGTCATGGATTCCGCCGCATCATATCCAAAGCTGCAACGGATCGCCACAAAAGAGCGGCACCGGCTTTTGCAGCTGCGACATGAGCGTCCCGGAAACGAAAACAGCACGGTTTCCAGAGGAAAACCGCGCCGTTTCAAAACCCGTCATTCAGGAGAAGTGCTTATGGGCTGCCAAAAATGTATGTCAATGCGAGAAAAGCGGCAAAGCCTGCAAGTGCGCGCAAAGTGACGCCCCAGCAGGATTTCTGAGCGGTTTCTTCCATGATTACTCCAGCTATTCACTCTCCGGGGGATCTTCAAGACCCGGCCCGTTGAGCCAAGCATTTATTAAAATCCGGCGGCGAAGGCAAATGCAAAAAGCGGCTAAATGAAGGCGTTTTTGACAGGCTGCCATTCGCGGTATGCATAGGTATGTGAAAAAACAAGGTGTTAGCGCGATGTGTGTTTAAGCGCCATTTTGGCGATCGCCGCAATTTAGGCTAAAGTGTAACCGTTATTTAAAGCTTTCCCACAAACGCCTGTTGAAAACTCATTCGGCAAAACACCTTAGAGTCGAATTTCTTTCGCCGAAGCGCCGAGTCTTGAAAGGCCGCGATTGCTGCTTTATCGACGTTGGCAACGACAACGATGCGAGTCTTTCCATGCAGCAGGCATCCTCCTTTCCTGATCGCGAAACGGTCGCGTCGAAACTCACTTCGCTTGGCAGTGAGGATAAAGCCTGGGTGCTGCTGTTGATGGAAAACGCCCTGCAGGACGAAAACCTGCTGGCCGGCCTCAATCTTTATCTCGACCGGCAGGCCAATGCCCGTTTCCTCAACAGCCTGAAACTGGAAACGGCGGGCGAATGGCTTGGCGGCAATGCCCCTGCCCGACTGCAGATTCGCATCACCGAAACCGCAAGGGCCAGCCAGCACCCCGCCTATATCGCCTTCCGCAAGGGGTTGACGGCATCGGCCGGTCTCGAAAAAGCCTATCCCAAGGCGCCGATCTGATCGGCCCGCCTAGTCCGGCACCCTGTCGACAACAGCGATAATCGGCCCCATCGGAAAGAGCGAGTCCCGCCTTTTCATCGCGGGAATATCGACGCTTGAGATCGTGCCGTCGAGATAGAGCGCGTTCGGCGCATCCAGCACATCCCTGAACAGCGTGGCGAAATCGTAAAATCGCACGGTATTTTCCGAAATCGCGAAATGCACCATGCCGTCGCGGGAAACGCCGACGCCGTTGCGCCGCTTCAGACTGTCGCTATCGGGCAGAAAGCGCGGATGCAGCGCGCCGTCTATGACGAGCATCGGCCCGGATTGCGTAGCGAAATCCGGTTTCGGATCCGCCGCCAGATAGGCCCCGGTTTCCAATACGCCAGCCTTGTCCCCCTTCAGATAAAACACGCCGTTCGGCAGAAGGTGAAAATTGCCCCAGCCGCCCCGCGTGCTGATCGATGAGCGCTCCACCCCATTTTCAATGTAGAGGCCGACCGGCGAATAGTCGGAATGATACATGCCGCCGTTCATGGCGAAGATGCTGAACACATGCTGGCGCCACAGGGCTGAAGAAAGATCGGCGAAATTCCGATATCCCTGCCCGGAGATATGGTCGCGATCATAAATACGGATGGTATTCTTCGCCGGATCGAAACTGCAGACGATATAGCGCCCACCCGCATGGTCGATGGCCTTGCAGAAATCCGCCTGCCCGCCGGCCTGCGCGGAAAATGGCAAAAGCAACGGCAGCAGCAACTGCGCCAGTTTCTTCATCGATAAAATCATGCCCGCCCCTTTGATTCTCATCAGGCGAACATTCGCAGGGAAATTCGGTCAAAGAAAAGGCGCCGCCCTGGTTTTCGGGCAACGCCTTTCCGGGAGGGGAGTCGATTAACGGCGCGCTGCGCGGTCCACGCTGCGGCCGGCATCCTGCGTCGCGTCAACGGCGTTTGCCGTATCCCGGCCCATGCCGCGAATGGTGTTGCCGCAGGAACTCAGGGTGACAACGGTCAGCAAGGCCACGAAAACGGTCGAAAGAATACGTGTAATCATGTGAAACTACTCCCCTATGCCTTGCCGTCCAAAGGCAAGCGCCGATGTGATATGCGTCACAATAACGTGAGTCCGAAAAAACGGTTCCAGCGGCATTTCAAAAAATCCCGTCGATGAAAATTAACATGGTTTTGAAGTTCACGCGTGAAACTCGGCATCTGGATCATGGCTTAGGAAAATCCCGTGGGTGATATGACTGACTTCAACAATCGGCTTCTGGTGATGACGGCCGGGGGCGCAAACCCCAATGTCATGATCAATGCGCTGGCGACACGATTTCCCGATATCCATGTTTTCATGGAACAGCCGGAAAGCAAGTCGGTGATTTTCCGGCGGCGTGCGCGCCGACTGGGTTGGATAATCGCCGCAGGCCAGATGGCGACGATGATCGCCTCACGGCTCGGCAAACGCTTCACGGTGCGTAGAAGCGCTGAGATCATCGCCGAACACGGTCTTTCCGCCGATCTCCACCACAGCCTTCCCGTCACGCAATTCGCCTCGCTCAACGATGAAGAATGCCGCAACGCCGCCAATCTGCTGAAACCGGCGGCGATCTTCACCATTTCCTGCCGCCTGCTGACGCCAGCCACGCTGCAAGCCCTGCACTGCCCGGTCATCAATTTCCACGCCGGCATCAACCCCGCATATCGTGGCCAGATGGGCGGTTACTGGGCACTGGTGGAAAGGGACCGCGGCAATTTCGGCGCGACCGTGCATCTGGTCGACAAGGGTGTGGATACCGGCGCCACGCTCTACGAAAAGCGGCTGAAACCCTCGCCTTCCGACACGATTGCCACCTATCCGCTGCTCTTGACCGCCGCTTCGGTGGATATCGCCGTCAGCGCCATAGAGGACGCCCTTTCCGGCAGCCTTGCGCCGCAGCCGCCTTCGCCCGGCAAATCGGTACTGCGCTTCCCGCCAACCATCTGGACCTGGCTGTGGAATGGCCTGACGAAACGAATCTGGTAAAACCGCACGTCAATGAATGTGGAGGCGAGCTTCGTCGCAGATGCAAGCCTGTCTTGCCGCAACAGGCACAGACTTCGCCGCGAAATAGGTGCATGGTAATAAAAAGGATCACGCACAAATTGCCCGATATTTCCGCTGCTCCCATCATTCCCGCCTCCATCGAAGCCTCGCCCGCGCAGGTGCTTGGCGCGACCGACCTTGCTGGCCTTTTTCCGCAGGGCGTGCGCGTCTATCTCACCGACACCGGAGCAGCCTCGCAGGAAAGGCTCGTTGAAGCCGCAGCGCATTTGCGCGACTTCGGTTACGAACCGGTGCCGCATCTTGCAGCACGACGCATCCCTTCAAGCGCGGCGTTTGTAGAACAGGTCAGACGGCTTGCCGGAGAAGCGGGCGTAACAGATGTTCTGGTTGTCGGCGGCGGCGTCGAACGGCCGGTCGGCCCCTTCGCATCCAGCATGGACATGTTGTCCACCGGCATTTTCGACCGTTGCGGCATAAATCAGATTGCCATCGCCGGCCACCCCGAAGGCAGCCCGGACTTCAACGACGACACGGCAATGGCCGCACTCCGGTTGAAACGCGATTTTGCGGAAAGAAGCGATGCCGCCATGCGCATCGTCACGCAGTTCGGTTTTGATCCCGCCCGTTTCATCGCCTGGGCGGAAGGGCTTATCGCGTCTGGCATTGAGCTCCCGGTGCATATCGGCGTTTCCGGCCCGGCCAAAATCACGACGCTCTTGAAATATGCAGCACTCTGCGGCGTCGGCAATTCCATTGCCTATCTGAAGAAAAACGCGCTTTCCCTGACGACGCTTGCCAGAGGACACTCGCCGGAAAGCATCGTCGGGCCGATTGAGCGGCACTGGCAGGCCAATCCGCAAGGGCCGATACGGCAAATTCACGTCTTTCCCTTCGGCGGATTGCAGAATTCGGCCGACTGGCTGGTCAAACGTGGAAGCTGGCAAACCGGCGCAGCGGACCGTTCTGCATCGCCGGATTCAAGGGCTGGCTAAAGCATTTCCGGGAAAAGCGGACCCCGGTTTCCGTCCGGAAATGCGCCAAAAATACTCTAAAAACCGCCATTCTGGCCGCGCGACGGGCCATGGCCGCCGCGTACTCCCGAGGCCTCAAGCCGCCTTGGCAACCTCGAGAAACGCATTGCGAATGCTTTCAGCGACGGCAAGAACAGGACGGGACGCCTTGTCGCCCATGATCAGGCGGATATCGAAACACCCAAGCTCCGGCAGGCCTTCCTTCTCGCCCAGAATGACCATGTCGTTCTGCACATAAGATCGCGGCAGCGGCGCGATGGCGAGATCGGCGACAATCGCCGCACGTTGCGCCATGGTATGACCGCTGAGATAGGCTACCCGGAAATTGCGCCCTCGCTTTTCCAGCGAATTAATCGCTTCCGAACGCCAGATGCAGCCGTCTTCCCAGATGGAGATGGGCAGCGGATCGCGCAAATAGGCGGCGCCGCATTTGGCGCCTGCCCAGACAAGCCGCTCGCGCATCAGCACCTCGCCCGTATCCCGCAAGGGATGGGAGGCGCAGTTGACGAGGGCGAGATCGAGCCTCTGCTCATCCATGCGCTTGTAGAGATTGGAGCTGGAATCGATGGTGACGTCGATCATGATGCCGGGGAAAGCCTCGGCGAAGCGCTTGAGAATGCCCGGCAGCAGGCCGCGCTCGCCAATATCCTCCGGCGCGCCGAGACGGACGACGCCGGAAAGCTCGGGCATGACGAAACGAGACACGGCCTCGTTGGACAACGCAATCATCCGCCGCGCATAGGTCAGAAGCGTCTCGCCATGCGCCGTCAATGTCACCGAGCGGGCGTCGCGCAGGAAAAGCGTCGTTTTCAACTGCTCTTCGAGCTTCTTGATCTGCATGGAAACGGCGGAAGGCGTTCTGAACACCACTTCCGCGGCGGTGGAGAAATTTCCCGTTTCCGCGATGGCGACGAAGGTTCTCAATATGTCGTTATCCAGCAACGGCAGCGGCTGGCGGAAAGTCACGGTCATGGCACGCACCTTCAAATATTTTGATTTATAGATGGATATCATTTCGTTTGATTGAATGTCAACAAGCGCGCACCATCCGGGACATCGATTGACGGGGAGCATCGAGCCTCGTCGGCGGCGACTATAGAAATCGCAAACAGGATCGGGGTTCAGGAAAGGATCAAGACATGACCATGATACATTATCTACCGGTGGCGAACCGTTCCTCGCACCGTCCGTCATCCAGCGGCTGGCTTCATCGCCTGTCCGACCATGTTTCCACCCGTTATGCGGCATGGCGTCGCGAAAAAATGCTTCGTGCACTGGAAGCACTGCCTCCTGAAACATTGAAGGATATCGGATGGCCGACGACGGACAACAGCCGCATAAACGTCATCCGCAGATGACATTCAAACGATGGCTCGCAACGTTTTCAGATGTGCGAGCCATCCCCGCCAACCCGTCTAGTGCAAGGACGAGCGCGCAAAACAGCCTGCCTGTTTTACATGCGACACACCGCCTTTTTTTAAGACTTGTCGCAAAATTTGCATATTTCAAAAGCGATTTTTTGACAGCCCCGATTCCACGGCGTATTTTTCGTTAAAGATGTCGTAGGCAGGACATCCAGAAGACCAATTCCAAGAGAGGAATTGCGTATTCGCAACGGAGCACGGGCAAATGAGCAGGAACTCCCAGAAGAAACGCTCAATCGTCTTTTTTCTCATTCCGCAATTTACCATGCTGCCATTCGCTGCAGCGGTTGAAACGCTTCGCATCGCCAACCGAATGTTGGGCTATCAGGCCTATGAGTGGCGCCTCTCCTCGCTTGATGGCCAGAAGGTCATGTCATCAAGCGGCATCTGTCTGGAGGCCGACACCTGTCTTGCCGATGAGCGGCGTTACGTCAGCGGCGAAAACCGCCCGGAAATGGCGATCATCTGTTCGGGCATCGATGTGGACCAACACATCAACAAGTCCGTCAACGCCTGGCTGCGCGAAGCCTATAATCGTGGCATCGCCATAGGCAGCCTCTGTACCGCCGCCCATATTCTGGCACAGGCCGGCCTTTTGAACGGCAAGCGTTGCGCGATCCACTGGGAGAACCTGCCCGGTTTTTCCGAGGCCTTCCCGCAGGTGGAAGTCTATGCCGACCTCTTCGAAGTCGATAGCAACATCTACACCTGCGCCGGCGGCACGGCTTCGCTTGACATGATGCTGAGCCTGATCGGCCAGGATTTCGGTGAAAACCTCGTCAACCGCGTCTGCGAACAGCAATTGACCGACCGGGTGCGCAGTCCCAATGACCGTCAGCGCCTGCCGCTGCGCGCCCGCCTCGGCGTCCAGAACAGCAAGGTCCTGTCGATCATCGAATTGATGGAAGGCAATCTCGCCGAACCGCTGTCGCTGCTCGACATCGCCGACGCGGCCGATCTTTCGCGCCGGCAGGTGGAACGCCTCTTCCGCCAGGAGATGGGTCGCTCGCCCGCCCGCTATTATCTCGAAATCCGCCTCGACCGCGCCCGCCACCTGCTGGTGCAATCGGCCATGCCGGTGGTCGAAGTCGCCGTCGCCTGCGGTTTCGTCTCCGCCTCGCATTTTTCCAAGTGTTATCGCGAAATCTATAACCGCACCCCGCAGCAGGAGCGCGCCGAACGCAAGCTCCTGATCAGCGCATCGAGAATGGCTATGGCGAATCAGGCGGGCAAGGCCGCGCATTGAGAAGGCGGCTCTAACCTCTCAGGCGCGATGGTAGGCGCCTGGCCTCAACCGGAAAACAGTTCACAAAAACGGCCGAACCGCATGACCAAGGTCCTCCGCCGTCATGCCGTCACCTGCCCTATGGCCGGCCTCGCCATGCAGCCAGACCCCGGCCGCAGCCGCTTCGAAGGCCGGCGTACCCTGCGCCAAAAGCGCGCCGATGACGCCGGCCAGCACATCGCCTGATCCAGCCGTAGCAAGGCTCGCCGGCGCATTGGTGTTGACCAGCGCCCGGCCGTCGGGTGCGGCAATCACCGTGTCCGCACCTTTATAGACCAGCACCGCGCCACTGCGCGCCGAGGCGATCTGCGCCCTTTCGATCTTGCTCAACATCTTGTCGGCGACAAGATCGGGAAACAGTCGCGCAAACTCTCCCTCATGCGGCGTCAGCACGAATTTGCCCGCGCCCGACCCGACGCGCGCAAACAGGGCCTCCCTATGATCGCTGAAAGCCGTAATTGCATCGGCATCCAGCACCACCGCCTTGTCTCCAAGCAGGGACACGTATTGCCGCGCCTTTTCGAGATCGCCGAAACCCGGGCCGAGAACGAAAGTGCCATGACGCCTATCATCCAGCCACGACCGCAGATCGTCGGCATCGTCCACCGGCGCGTTCATCACCGCCGTTAGCGTGACGGACAGCACGTCGAGCGCTTGCCTCGGCGCGGCGATGGTGACGATCCCCGCCCCCGCCTTCAGTGCACAAAGCGCGGTCATGCGGCTTGCACCCGTCGCATGGGCCGGGCCGGAAAACACGGTCAGGTGCCCGCGACGGAATTTGTGGGTTTCCATATCGGCATGAGGCAAGACATCCCGCCAGACCGGCGGGCTATTTTCTGCCACCGCTCCCGCGTGGGCATCGAGGATACGGGACGGAATGCCAATATCGAACACCTCGAGCGTTCCACAAAGCGCCCGCCCCGGCATCAGCAGATGACCCGGCTTGCGCGCCATGAAGGTCACCGTACGCTCAGCCCTGAACGATGCACCGAGAGGCACGCCCCGTCTGCCGCAGAGGCCCGAGGGCAGATCGACGGCGAGAACCGGCGCCTTCGCCTGCGTGACCGCCTCGATCACGCGGATAAGTTCCTGCGGAACATCGCGGGACAATCCAGCCCCGAATACCGCGTCGATCACCACGTCGCCCGAGAACGGCCTATAGTCGCCGAGCGGCAGCGGCGTCACGCCGCTTCGCTGGAATGCCGTCCGCGCATCGCCCCTGAGCGCGCCGACATCGCCGAGATGATGAACCGCGACGACCGCTCCGCTGTGCAAAAGCGCCCGCGCCGCCACATAACCATCGCCGCCATTATTGCCGCCGCCGCAGAGCACGACGAAACGCAGCGCCTGTGGATAGTGCCGCAACGCGGAAGAGGCGACCGCCTGACCCGCCCGCTCCATCAGATCATAGAGCGGAATGCCGGACTGCCCGGCCGCCACATCGACAAGCGCCATCGTAGCAGGATCGAAAAGGGAAAACGGAGACAGGAATTTCATGCCCGATCATCCCTTCAAAACGCCGAAAAGGCAATCGATACAAAAATAAGCAATTTTGTGCGACGAAATAATAATCAAATGCATAAAATATAGACAATCAATCCGAGCCACACCTGCGCGCCTTCAAATATCAAGGACTCCTAAAATAATACAAATGCGCATAAATGCTGGTCGATTTTTCGCGTTTCGGCGAGAAATTGGCTGGAAAAGCGCAAAAAGCGAATGCATTTTGTGCCGGAAGGCCGGGGGATCGAAGTTTTTTCTTCAAGCCCGCTTCCGATCTGGCACAATACGTGCATTCTTGTGGCAGAGCGGGAGTTACCTGCTTTAACGGGAGAAGCGGAGA
Organism: Agrobacterium sp. ST15.16.055; assembly: GCF_027956555.1. Lineage (NCBI taxonomy): Bacteria > Pseudomonadati > Pseudomonadota > Alphaproteobacteria > Hyphomicrobiales > Rhizobiaceae > Agrobacterium > Agrobacterium sp. ST15.16.055. Next base: position 44,172 of record NZ_JAQKGN010000006.1, on the reverse strand, counting down.
GATATTTTCTCATGAAAAAGATCGAAGCGATCATTAAGCCTTTCAAGCTCGATGAAGTGAAGGAAGCCCTTCAGGAAGTCGGACTTCAGGGAATCACGGTCACGGAAGCAAAAGGCTTTGGTCGTCAGAAGGGACACACGGAACTCTACCGCGGTGCGGAGTACGTTGTGGACTTTTTGCCGAAAGTGAAAGTCGAAGTCGTATTGGCGGACGAGAATGCGGAAGCCGTCATTGAGGCGATCCGCAATGCGGCCCAGACAGGACGTATCGGCGACGGAAAGATTTTTGTTTCCAATGTCGAGGAAGTCATCCGCATCCGTACCGGTGAAACAGGCGTTGACGCCATATAATCAAGAACGTCCCGAGCCGGGGAGGCTTGGGTTTTCACCTCGTCATCATCACACTCAAGGAAAATGTTTAAATGACGACCGCAAACGATATCTTGAAGCAGATCAAGGATAACGACATCAAGTTCGTGGACCTGCGCTTTACCGACCCCAAGGGCAAGCTGCAGCACGTCACCATGGATGTTGTCTGTGTGGACGAAGACATGTTCGCCGATGGCGTCATGTTCGACGGCTCCTCGATCGCCGGCTGGAAGGCCATCAACGAGTCCGACATGGTGCTGATGCCCGATCCGGCCACCGCCCATATCGATCCGTTCTTCGCCCAGTCCACCCTCGTCGTCCTTTGCGACATTCTCGACCCGGTCTCGGGCGAAGCCTATAACCGCGACCCGCGCGGCACCGCCAAGAAGGCCGAAGCTTACCTTAAGGCATCCGGTATCGGCGACACGGTTTTCGTCGGCCCCGAGCCGGAATTCTTCGTCTTCGACGACGTCAAGTACAAGGCAGACCCCTACAACACCGGCTTCAAGCTGGATTCGTCGGAACTGCCCTCCAACGACGACACCGATTACGAGACCGGCAACCTCGGTCACCGCCCGCGCGTCAAGGGCGGTTATTTCCCGGTTCCGCCGATCGACAGCCTGCAGGACATGCGCTCCGAAATGCTGACGGTTCTGGCCGAAATGGGCGTCGTCGTCGAAAAGCACCACCATGAAGTCGCTTCTGCGCAGCACGAACTGGGCGTGAAGTTCGACACCATGGTCTCCAGCGCCGACAAGATGCAGATCTACAAGTATGTCGTGCACCAGGTCGCCAATGCCTATGGCAAGACGGCAACCTTCATGCCGAAGCCGATCTTCGGCGACAACGGTTCGGGCATGCACGTTCACCAGTCCATCTGGAAGGGCGGCAAGCCGACCTTCGCAGGCGATGAATATGCCGGCCTCTCCGAGACCTGCCTCTATTACATCGGCGGTATCATCAAGCACGCCAAGGCGATCAACGCCTTCACCAACCCGACCACCAACTCCTACAAGCGTCTGGTGCCGGGTTATGAAGCGCCGGTTCTGCTCGCCTACTCCGCGCGCAACCGCTCGGCTTCCTGCCGTATCCCCTTCGGCTCCAACCCGAAGGCAAAGCGCGTCGAAGTCCGCTTCCCGGATCCGACCCAGAACCCCTATCTCGGTTTTGCGGCCATGCTGATGGCCGGCCTCGACGGCATCAAGAACAAGATCCACCCCGGCAAGCCGATGGACAAGGACCTTTACGACCTTCCTGCCAAGGAACTGAAGAAGATCCCGACCGTCTGCGGCTCGCTGCGCGAAGCGCTCGAAAGCCTCGACAAGGATCGCAAGTTCCTGACCGCCGGCGGTGTGTTCGACGACGACCAGATCGACTCGTTCATCGAACTGAAGATGCAGGAAGTCATGCGTTTCGAAATGACCCCTCATCCCGTCGAATTCGACATGTACTACTCGGCCTGATCGGCCCTGCGAGCGCTCTACAGGAGCGCTCGATCCATCTCGGCGGTTTTCCCCGGAAAGCCGCCGTTTTCTTTTGGAACCCAGCCATCATTGCGAAGAATGTCGAACAAGCCAGCCTCTCAGCAAACGCGCCTCACGGACTGGCTCATCTTTCTGGCGGTGCCGTTCTTTTTCTCCAGCAATGTCATTTTCGGCCGTGGCGTCGTCGGCGAAGTCTCGCCTTTCATCGCCGCCTTCATTCGCTGGATCGGCTCGACCCTCATCATCGCTCCCTTCATGATCGCGGACTGGCGCAACTGCCTTGCTTTCGTGCGGCGGAAAACGCTGCTCTGGCTCGTCCTCGGCATTCTGGGCATGGGAATTTGCGGCGGCGTGGTCTATTGGGGGCTGACTATGACGACGGCCGCCAACGGCACACTGATCTATACGACGTCGTCGCTGTTCATCATCCTGTTCCAGCGCGTCTTTCAGGGCCGCCCGATCCGCAAACTCGAAGTGGCTGGCATGGTCATCGCCTTTGCCGGCGTGGCGGCCATCGTGCTGAAGGGCGATGTGTCCGCCCTCTGGCGCCTGAATTTCAACATTGGCGATTTCGCGATCCTGACCGCAGCCATCTGCTTTGCGATCTACTCGCTGCTGCTGCGCGATCCCGCCGCGCGACAGATGGCCTCTTTCAGCCTTTTCGGCCTGATCGCCTTTTCCGGCGCGCTCGTGCTTCTGCCGCCGGCGGCGCTGGAACTGGCGCAGGGCGGCATGTTGCCCGCCACCCCAATGGCCTGGGCCAAGATCGGCGGCATCATCCTGTTCGCCTCACTCTTGGCCTTTTATTGCTTCACCCATACCGTACGCGTCTTCGGTCCCGCCACGGCGGGGGTCACGCTTTATATGATGCCGCCGGTCTCGATCCTCATGGCCACGCTGTTCCTCGGGGAGACCTTCGAGGCCTATCACGCCGTGGGAATTGTGCTGGTCACCGGGGGCGTCATTCTGGCCACCGCGCCGATCGGCAGAAGACGCTGAGCCGGCCGGCAGACAGCCTCAAACCGCTAGGTCTTGATATTTCGCATTACGCACCCAACTAGTATTGGGAAAGGAAGTTCATGCCATGAAACAAAGAGACGCAAAATTCACGCTTGGCGAGATCGTTCGCCACAAGGTGTTTCCGTTCCGCGGTGTGGTGATCGACGTGGACCCGGAATATGCCAATACCGAGGAATGGTGGAACGCCATCCCCGCGGAAATCAGGCCGGATCGCGACCAGCCCTTCTATCATCTTCTGGCTGAAAACGAGGAGACTGAATATGTCGCTTACGTTTCCGAACAGAACCTCGTCCATGACGAAAACGAGACGCCGCTGAGAAATCCCAATATCGGCCGCATCTTCGACAAAGCACCTAACGGCGAATGGCGACCGAAAATGTCGACGGCGCATTGACGCCGCGCCAACTTTCTCCCGCCCTCCCCGGGACATAAAAAAACCGGTCTGTCGCCAGACCGGTTTTTCTGTTCCTGAAGCTTACGCTGCAATCAGGGCTTCGGCGCGCCCTTGGCGGCATCCTGTGCGGCTTCCAGCTTCTTGCGGGCCTCTTCAGCCTTCTTCTGCATGCCTTCCTGCAAGCTGCGCTGGCTTTCGGCAAGCTGCGACTGCGAGATGGCCGGACCGTCAAAAGCGCCGGTGAAACCGGTGAGCGCGATCTTGATGGGGTTCGGTGCGCGGCGGAAGTTGATGGAGGTGAAGACCACCTCGTTGCCCTTCTTCAGCGAAGCGATCATGGCGTCCGTCAGCGGAACTTCGGCCGTGCACTTGTCGGGCAGGCAAACGGCGTAATCGAGCTTCTGGCCCTTGCCGCCGTCGATCTGCATCATCACGCCCGGAGGGATGAGACGCGCGGTGGGGACCGAGACCTGCAGCAGCTTACGGTTGACCTTACCTTCAACGGTAATGAGGCCGACAGCCGTGATCATCTGGCCGTTCTGGGCAAGAACCACGTTCTGCACGACGCAGACGTCGTTGTCTTCCTGCTTGGAGCAGGTCTTGAACCAGCCGAGCGGCGGAGCGCCAGCGCCCTGAGCGGCGGGAGCAGCATCCTGCGCCTGCGAGATTGCCGGAGCAGACATTGCGCCGAGAGAAAGGACCAGAGCGGACAGAGCTGTCCGGGTGAATGTGTTTGCCTTGTGCATCATAAGAGTTCCGTCTCCTGAATGTCTGCCAGAACAGAACCGCAAGATCCTGTTCGCCGATGGCGGTATCCTTCTGCCCGTTCAACTGTCGTTTAAATGAGGCAAATGCGTGACCCGTCTCTTCCGGCCACCCTGTTACATGCCGATCGCGGCGATATCCAGCACTTCTTTAACTTTTTCTTGAGCGGACCCAAGATTTCCCGCACTCGCATGGGTCCTGCAATGTCCCTGTGCTACATATCTGCCAGAATCATGACGATAAACCATCGTAACGATCATCGGACGGATAGTTAGACAGGATAATGACATGCGCAACCTTGCGGCCTTCATCCCCGCATTGTTTCTTTTGGGATCATCCGTGCTTCCTGCTGGGGCAGCGCAGGCACAGCCGCTACACGGCATCTCCATGCATGGCACGCCTGCCCTTCCTGCCGATTTCCGGCACCTGCCCTATGTCAATCCGGACGTGAAAAAAGGCGGTCGCATTTCCTACGGCGTGGTGGGCACCTTCGACAGCCTCAATCCCTTTGTTCTCAAGGGAATGCGCACCACGGCGCGTGGTGTCTGGGACCCGGAATTCGGCAATCTGCTTTACGAGCCGCTAATGCTGCGCTCGAGCGACGAGCCCTTCAGCCTCTATGGCCTGCTTGCAGAAACGGTGGAATGGGACGATGAGCGCAGCTTCGTTCAATTCAACATCAATCCAAGGGCGAAATGGTCGGATGGTCAGCCGGTCACACCTGACGATGTGATTTTCAGTTTCAACCTGCTTAAGGACAAAGGCCGCCCGCCTTTCAACAGCCGCCTCGACGGCGTGGCCAAGATGGAAAAAATTGGCGATCGCAGCGTGCGCTTCACCTTCAACGACAAGGCCAACCGCGAAACCCCGCTCATTCTCGCCTCCTCCACGCCGATCCTGCCGAAACATGCGACCGATCCGGAAAAATTCGAACAGGCGGGCCTTGGCGATGTTATCGGCTCCGGCCCCTACCGAATCAAAACGCTGCGCCCGGGTGAACGAATCATCTGGGAGCGAAACCCCGATTACTGGGGCAAGGATATTCCCGGCAAAGTCGGCTTCGATAATTACGACGAAATCAGCATCACCTATTTCCTTCAGGTCACGACCATGTTCGAGGCCTTCAAGAAGGGCGATATCGACATCTACCCAGAGGGTGACGCCATCAACGGCACCTCCGACACCTCCCATTGGGGCCAGGCTTATAATTTCCCGGCCGTCCATCGCGGCGATATCGTCAAGGACGTGTTCCAGCCGCGCCTGCCGACCGGCATGTTCGGCTTCGTCTTCAATACACGACGTCCCGTCTTCGCCGACGAGAAGGTGCGCGAGGGCCTCACCTATGCGTTCGATTTCGAGTGGATGAACAAAAACATCCTCGGCGGCTCCTTCAAGCGCACCCAAAGCTACTGGCAGAATTCGCCGCTCGGCGCTTACGGCAACGCCGCCGACGAGCGCGAGCTGGCGCTGCTGGGCGACGCAGCGAAGACCATGTCGCCGGAACTGCTGGCCGGCACCTACGCCCTGCCCGAAACCGACGGCACGGGTGCCGACCGCAAGGTGCTGAAGATGGCCGTCGACAAGCTGAAAGAGGCTGGTTACAGCATCAAGAACGGTAAGATGTCCGATGCCAATGGGCGCCAGCTCGCCTTTGAGATCATGACGCAGAACCCGGCGCAGGAACGCATCGCGCTTGCCTATCAACGTTCGCTGAACCTGATCGGCGTCGCGATGGGCATCCGCTCCGTCGATGACGGACAATACCAGTCCCGCTCGAACAGCTTCGATTATGACATGATCATCCGCTCCCTGCCCTCGTCGCTTTCGCCTGGTATGGAGCAACTGAACCGCTGGAATTCGCTTTCGCGTGATGCGCAGGGGAGCTTCAACTATGCGGGTGTTGCCAATCCCGACATAGACCGGATGATAGAGGCGCTGTTGCAGGCCCGCTCGACGGAAGACTTTCAGGCAGCGGTGCGCGCCTACGACCGCCTGCTTGTGGCCGGCCATTATATAATTCCGCTCTATTACATCGGCGCCCAATGGATCGCACGCTGGAAATATATCGACCGCCCGGATATGACACCAATACAGGGCAATCAGAAACAGACCTGGTGGGACGCGCGGGCGCAATAACCTGCCACCGTCAGGTCGATCATATAAGGAACCTCAGCCATGGAACGAATCGTTGTTGACGTCGTATCGGACATGGTCTGCCCGTGGTGTTACCTCGGCAAGGCGCGGCTGGATCTCGCCATTGCCGAAGTGCAGGATGAAATCAGCGTCGACGTGAACTGGCGTCCCTACCGCCTCAATCCGGACTACCCACCGGAAGGCGTCGACCAGAAAGCCGCTCTCGAGGAAAAGCTCGGCAAGGAGCGCCTGGAACAGGCCCATGCCACCCTGGTGCAACTCGGCAAGGAAGTCGGCATCAATTACGATTTCGACGCGATCGAGATCGGGCCGAACACGCTCGACGCACACCGCCTGTCGCTTTGGGCTCATTCCGAAGGCCGCGATCTCCAGGAGAAGGTCGTGACCGGCCTTTTCAAGGCCAATTTCGAGGAAGGCCGCAATATCGGCGATCATGCTGTGCTGACAGACATTGCCGCAAAGGCTGGCATGGACGCGAAAGTGGTCGAGCGGCTGCTCGCCTCCGACGCGGACAAGGATACGATCGTTGCCGAAATCGACGCTGCGCAGCAGATGGGCGTCGCCGGCGTACCCTTCTTCATCATCGACCAGAAATACGCCATAAGCGGTGCACAAACGCCTGACATCCTGATTGCTGCATTGCGGGATATTGCAAAAATCAAGGCGGACGAGCATAGATCGATGAACTGACTGCCAAACCACCGGCGGTTTTCTGCAACTCGATTTTCCGCCGGTGTTTCCGTGTCCGACCAGACCCTGAAAGGCATTCTGCTCGCCTTTGCCGCCTTCGCTGCCTACGCCTGGAGCGATGCGAGCGTTAAACTCATAGAAGGCCAGATTTCGCCGATCGAATCGGTCTTTTTCGGCGCCGTGTTCGGCCTCGTCGCCCTGCCATTCATCCGCAAGCGCAATGACAGCTGGCTGGATGTGGTGAAGACGACAAACCGGCCCTTGTGGATCATCCGCTTTTTTGCCGCCGGCACGGGTGCCGTCGGCAGCGTGACCGCCTTTACCCATCTTTCCATGGCCGAAGCCTTCGCGTTGATCTTCCTGCTGCCTTCCTTCGTCACCATCATGTCGGTGGTGTTTCTGAAGGAACAAGTGGGCATCAAGCGCTGGTCGGCCGTCATCATCGGTTTCCTCGGCGTGCTGGTCATCCTGCGTCCGGGCTTCCGCGAACTCGGCATCGGCCATCTCGGCGCCATCATCGGCGGCTTCAGCGGCGCGCTCAGCATTGTCATTTTCCGCGCCATGGGCCCGTCGGAAAAGAATGTCTCGCTTTATGGTGCTGGTGTGCTCGGCTGTCTCACCATAAGCGGCATCGCGATGGTCCCGACCTTCATCATGCCAGCCGGCGAGCAATGGCTGCTGCTGGCGGGATACGGCCTGCTCGGCGCGCTCGGCAACGTATTGGTCATGTATGCCGCCCAATATGCGCCGGCCGCGATGATCGGCCCGACGCAATATAGCCAGATGCTCTGGGCCATCCTGTTCGGTTATCTGATATTCGGCGACCGTATCGACGGATGGATGCTGATCGGCATCGCCCTCATCGTCGGCTCCGGCCTGTTGACGCTGATCCGTGAAAAACAGAGAAAAGTACCGCTTCCCGCCTCGATTGCGGCTACCGACCAGAACGTGGCTGTTGGCATCACCCCGGAAGACAGCCGCTAGCTAAAAACGTGCAAAAACCGACGACGCTCTGCACACCTCCGGTCTGCCAGTCGATCAATCGCAAACCCTGACCCGATACATGTCGCCCCAGGCATTCTGCCTCCAGGCAACGTGGCAGCGCGGATAAACCGGCTGGTAAACAACCGGCGGGCCATAGACAGGCGCAGCATAGGTTGGCGGACCATAGGCAGGCGCATAATAAGCGGGGCCATAAGCGTAACCGGGATGTCTTGCCCCGGCGATAAGCGCTCCGCCGATGATCGTGCCTGCGATGCCGGCGGCAAGGCCACGGCCGAAATTATTGCGCGCTTCCGCCTGACTGGTGGTGGCAATTGTGGTGCCCGCAATTGTCAAAGCAACCAGACCAGCGGTGGCAAACCTGTTGATATTGGTCCACATCGTCCTGCTCCTTCATCACCCGGCGGCTTCACGATCCGCCGCACCGGGTATGAGGCAAAGATTACGCCCGCAAGACTACCGGCGCATGTCCGTTTCGTTACATCGCGGTAATTCTCGCTGAGCCTTGCGGGCTGGGTTTTCCGAGGATTGGCCATTTGTTAGCGGGCCGAAGGTGGGTGGAGCTTTACCCCCCCCTCTGCCCTGCCGGGCATCTCCCCCTCAAGGGGGGAGATCGATCTGCGGCTAGGTTTCGCCCCTCTCAACGTTTGAGGATGAAGCGAGGAAAGGGCCTCCTGCCGATCTCCCCCCTTGAGGGGGAGATGCCCGGCAGGGCAGAGGGGGGTAAACCCCACCCACCTTCGGTCAGTTGTCGAACGGGCACCCCCTGAAGCTCAAATCTACGACCGAGCCAGTTCCGCAAGCTGCGTCATGATCATTGCCGCACCCGTCAGCCGCTTTTCCGGCGTCGGCAGATCGCGGTTCAGAAACAGGCTGTGATCGGGGCGGATTTTCGCCATCGATCCCTGTTTGCCGATGTAACCGACCAGCGCGCCCGGATTCGGGAATTCCTTGTTGCGGAACTGCACGACAACGCCCTTCGGCCCGGCATCCAGCTTCTCGACATTGGCAATGCGGCAGAGAGACTTGATGTAGACGATCTTGAGCAGATGCTGCACCTCTTTCGGCAGCGGGCCGAAACGGTCGATCATTTCCGCGCCGAAACCGTCGATCTCGCTGATATCGGCAAGCTCGCCAAGGCGGCGGTAAAGCCCCATGCGCAGATGCAGATCGGGAACATAATCTTCCGGAATCATGACCGAGGTGCCGACCGAGATTTGCGGCGACCAGCCGCTATCCTGCACCTGCTCATCGCCCTTCACTTCGGCAACCGCCTCTTCCAGCATCTGCTGGTAAAGCTCGAAACCGACTTCCTTGATATGGCCGGATTGTTCCTCGCCGAGCAGATTGCCCGCACCGCGAATATCGAGGTCGTGGCTCGCCAGCTGGAAGCCGGCGCCCAGCGTATCGAGCGATTGCAGCACCTTCAGCCGCCGCTCGGCCATCGTCGTCAGCACCTTGTTGACCGGCAGGGTGAAGAGCGCGAAGGCGCGCACCTTGGACCGGCCGACGCGACCGCGCAGCTGGTACAGCTGGGCGAGGCCGAACATATCGGCGCGATGCACGATCAGCGTATTGGCAGTCGGCACGTCGAGGCCGGATTCGACGATGGTGGTCGACAGCAGCACGTCATATTTGCCGTCGTAGAAGGCATTCATGATGTCTTCGAGTTCACCCGCCGGCATCTGGCCGTGCGCCACCGCCACCTTCAGTTCCGGCACATCCGATTGCAGGAAGGCATGGATATCGGCGAGATCGGCAAGACGCGGGCAGACGTAAAAACTCTGGCCGCCACGATAATGCTCACGCATCAAGGTCTCGCGGATCACCAGCGGATCGAAGGGCGAAATGAAGGTGCGCACCGCCATGCGGTCCACCGGCGGCGTGGTGATAAGCGACAATTCCCGCACGCCCGTCATGGCAAGCTGCAAGGTGCGCGGAATGGGCGTCGCAGACAGCGTCAGCACATGCACGTCGCTCTTCAGCTCTTTCAGGCGCTCCTTGTGCTTCACGCCGAAATGCTGCTCTTCATCGATGATGAGCAGGCCGAGATTGGCAAAACTGATGCCCGCACCCAGCAGCGCATGGGTGCCGACGACGATATCGGTCTTGCCATCAGCCACTTCCTTTTTCGTCAGCGTCAGTTCCTTGGAGCCGACAAGGCGCGAAGCCTGCTGCACCCGGATGGGCAATCCGCGGAAACGTTCCGAGAAAGTGCGGAAATGCTGACGCGACAGCAGCGTCGTCGGCACCACCACCGCCACCTGCACGCCATTCATGGCGGCAAGGAAAGCGGCGCGCAGGGCCACTTCTGTCTTGCCGAAACCGACATCGCCGCAGATGAGCCGGTCCATCGGCCGGCCGGCACCGAGATCCTCGCGGATGGCTTCGATGGCGTTCAGCTGGTCTTCCGTCTCGTCATAGGGGAAACGGGCGGCGAATTCGTCATAAAGCCCATCCGGCGCTGTCAGTACCGGCGCATGGCGCACCAGACGCGCGGCCGCAATGCGGATAAGCTCATCGGCCATGTCGAGCAGGCGCTTCTTGAGCTTGGCCTTGCGCATCTGCCATGCGCCACCGCCAAGCTTGTCGAGCTGCGCTTCCGCCGCATCGGAACCGTAACGGGACAAAAGATCGATGTTTTCAACCGGCAGGAACAGCTTGGCGTCATCGGCATAATGCAGTTCCAGACACGCACGCGGCGCACCCGCCGCCTCGATGGTCCGCAGGCCGACGAAACGGCCTATACCATGTTCGGCATGGACGACCAGCGAGCCCTCGTCCAGCCCGGCCACTTCCGAGATGAAATCGGCACCGCGCTTGCGACGCTTCGAGCGACGCACCATACGGTCGCCGAGAATATCCTGCTCCCCGATGACGGCAAGGTTTCCAGTCTCGAAACCCGCTTCGAGGCTCAGCACCGCCGAGGCCGCCTCGCCTTTTCCGAGCTTCTCCACCTCTTTCAGCGAGGTGACCGCCTTGATTTTCTCAAGCCCATGCTCGTTCAGCACCTGCAGCAGCCGGTCGAGTGAACCTTCCGACCAGCCTGTTATAAGCACCTTCCATCCCTTGGCGCGGCGCTCGGCAATATGCTTCACGGCCAGATCGAAGACATTGACCCGTTCTTCGCTCTCGCCTTCGGTTGGCGGCCGCGCCCAGCGCGGCCCGACATGGGCATCGAGCGTGGCAACCGGACGGCCTTCGCTGTCCTGCTCGTTGAAGGGCGTCAGGCGCACCGCGTTGACGGCTGAGAGTTCCGCATCGAAACTCTTGCCATCGAGATAAAGCTGGCCGGGCGAAACCGGCTTGTAGGGCGCACCCTGCGTCGAGCCCTTGGTTTCGCCGGAGCTGCGGCGCGCATCGTAATAATCGAGCACCAGCTTGGAGCGTTCTTTCGCCGCCTCCCGCGCCGTATGATCGGTGACGATACGGAAGCCCCTCAGATAATCGAAAGCGGTCTCCAGCTGCTCATAAAACAGTGGCAGCCAATGCTCCATGCCGGCATAACGGCGGCCTTCGGAGACAGCCTGATAAAGAGCATCGTCACGCGTCGCCGCGCCGAACAGCGACAGGTAATTCTTGCGGAACCGGCTGATCGTATCCGGCGTCAGCGTCACTTCGCTCATCGGGTTCAGATCGAGCGAGCGCGCCTGGCCGATGGTACGCTGGCTGGCCGGATCGAAGGTGCGGATGCTTTCCAGCGTATCGCCGAAGAAATCGAGCCGCACCGGTTCTTCCGTGCCCGGCACGAAGACATCGAGAATGCCGCCGCGCACGGCGAACTCGCCCACCTCACGCACCGTTGCCACCCGGTCGAAACCGTTGCGCTCCAGCCGCGCGGCAATCTCCTCCATGCGAATCTGGTTGCCGGGGCGCGCCGAAAAGCCCAGGCTTTCGATAATGTCGCGCGGCGCCATCTTCTGCAGCATGGCGTTGACGGTGACCAGCACGATGGCCGGATGCGGCTTCTTGGCGTGAGAGATCAGACCGGAGAGCGCTGCCAGCCGGCGCGCAGAGGTGTCGGCGCTCGGTGACACGCGGTCATAGGGCAGGCAGTCCCAGGCCGGCAGCGTCATAACAGGAATATCCGGTGCGACGAAACCGAGGATCTGTTCGAGATCGGCGACCCGCTGGCCGTCCGACATCACATAGGCCACCGACGTGCCCGCCCGTGCCATGTCAGCAAGCAAAAGGGCTTCCATGCCTGATGGTACGTTTCCGATGGTCAGCGGCGTATCGGCCGACGACACCAGCTTTGCATCGAATCCGGCTATCATATTCTCAGGCTTTCAGGGTGTCAGTGGTGACGAGATCGAAATCGGGACGGTAGGAGGCGATCTTCTCAAACAGCGGGGTCTGGAATTTTTCCGGTATGGCAAGCGCGCCGGTCACCATCTTGACGAGGTCGTTATCCTCTTCCGCCATGATGACTTCCAGCTCATCGAGCTGCTCATCGGAAAGCCCGGCAATATTGTCTTCCGCGAATTGCCCGAGCACCAGATCCATCTCGCGAATGCCCCGGTGCCAGCAGCGGTAAAGAATCCGCCGGCGTCTCGGATCGAGGTCGGCACTCGTGCGCACCAGTCCAGTCATCGCATTCACCTTTCGGTTGATTAATCAACAAATTGTTGACTGCGACCTCCTATAGAACAGGAGGCGAACGCTTGGGAACCGGTTTTTATCGAAATAATGCCGAAGTAGTGAAAATCTGCCGGTGATAACCCGCCTTTGTGACCAGCGAAGTCTTGCATAAGCCGCCCCCTTCCCCGATTTTGCTGACCCATGCGCCCGGCCATTCTCGATCCGCTGTTTGCCTCCGTCGCCACCCTTGCCGGTGTGGGGCCGAAGCTTGCCGATCTTCTGGCCAAGCTCTTGAGCCGGGAAAGCGCCGACGACACCCGCGTGATCGATCTCCTGTTCCACGCGCCATCCAACGTCATTGACCGCCGCAACCGCCCCGGCATTGCGCTGGCCAGCCCCGGCGCCATTGTCACCATTCAGGGACGCGTCGACCGCCACCAGCCGCCACCGCCGGGAAACCGCTCCGCGCCTTATCGCGTCTTCCTGCATGACGAGACCGGCGAACTGGCGTTGACCTTTTTCCGCGCCAAGGGCGACTGGCTGTCCAAGGCCCTGCCCGTCGATGAAGAGGTTCTCGTCAGCGGCAAGGTGGACTGGTTTAACGGCCGCGCCTCCATGGTGCATCCGGATTTCATGGTGAAGCTTTCCGAGGCGGAAAACCTGCCTCTGGTGGAAGCGGTCTATCCCATGACCGCCGGTCTATCGCCCAAGGTGCTGCGCCGCGCCATCGAGGGCGGGCTGTCAAAGCTGCCGGCCTTCCCGGAATGGATCGACGAGACGCTCAAGACCAGGCAGGGTTTCGGCGATGTCGCTTCGAGCTTCCGTGAACTGCACGATCCGCGCGACAGCGCCGATATCGAACCGCAGGCCCCGGCGCGCAGGCGGCTCGCCTACGACGAATTCCTCGCCGGGCAGCTGTCACTGGCGTTGGTGCGCCAGCGACTGCGCAAGGTGGCGGGCCAGCCGATCCGCGCCAAGGGTGATGTCGCCGCAAAAATCCTGTCTCAGCTGCCCTTCTCGCTGACGGCGAGCCAAAGCGCTGCGGTCAAAGATATCCTGACCGACATGGCCGGCGAAGACCGCATGTTGCGGCTGCTGCAGGGCGATGTCGGTGCGGGCAAGACGCTGGTGGCGCTGATGGCCATGGCGACTGCGGTCGAGGCCGGCGGACAGGCGGTGCTGATGGCGCCCACCGAAATCCTCGCCCGCCAGCATTACGCCACCATCTCCAAACTCGCGCAGGCAGCGGGCATCACCGTCGAAGTGCTGACCGGCCGCACCAAGGGCAAGGAGCGCCGCGAGATCGAGGAGCGGGTGGCCTCGGGCGAAGCGCAGATCGTCATCGGCACCCACGCGCTGTTTCAGGACAGCGTGAGTTACAGGAACCTCGTGCTGGCCGTTGTGGATGAACAGCACCGTTTCGGCGTGCACCAGCGCCTGCGCCTCACCGCCAAGGGCATCACGCCGCATATGCTGGTGATGACCGCCACGCCCATTCCCCGCACACTGGTTCTGGCCGCCTTCGGCGATATGGACGTTTCCAAGCTCACCGAAAAACCGGCCGGCCGCAAACCCATCCAGACCGTGACGATCCCCACCGAACGCATCGGCGACATCGTCGAACGGCTGCGCGCAGCGCTAAAAGACGGCAAGAAGGCCTACTGGATTTGCCCGCTGGTGGAGGAGACGGAAGAATCCGACCTGATGTCCGCAGAAGAGCGGCATGCGGTTCTCTCGCAGATGCTTGGCGCCAATATCGGCCTCATTCACGGACGCATGAGCGGCCCGGAGAAGGATGCTGCGATGCTCGCTTTCAAGAGCGGCGAAACCCGGCTGCTGGTGGCGACGACCGTGGTGGAAGTCGGTGTCGATGTGCCGGATGCGACGATCATGGTCATCGAACATGCCGAACGTTTCGGTCTTGCTCAGCTTCACCAGCTGCGCGGCCGTGTCGGACGCGGCGACGAGGCTTCCACCTGTATCCTGCTCTACAAGGGCCCGCTCAGCGAAAACGGCCGCGCACGACTCTCCATCCTGCGCGACAGCGAGGATGGCTTCCTGATCGCCGAGGAGGATTTGAAGCTTCGCGGTGAAGGCGAGCTGCTCGGCACCCGCCAGTCCGGCACGCCGGGCTTCCGCATCGCCAGCCTCGAGGCCCATGCCGATCTTCTCGAAATCGCCCGCAAGGACGCAGCCTATGTCATCGAGCGTGATCCCGAACTGACAGGTCCACGCGGCGATGCCCTACGCACCCTGCTCTACCTGCACCGCCGCGACGAAGCGATTCGTTTCCTGCACGCTGGCTGAAAGTGAACGCCCATGAACATGATCGACCCGCGCCGCCCACCGCCCGCCTTCAGGAAAGGCTACGCGCTCTGCTCGCCGCAGAATATTCTGCAACCGGAGACATTTGCGAAAAGCGCGAAAAAGGCAATCGGCAAGGCGTTCAAGAAGCCCGGCCGCAAGAAGGCGTGGAGCCAGGCGCTGGAAGAAGGTTGGAGCGTGCGGCTGGTCTATATGCGGCTTTTCGTTCCCGTTTTCCACGCGACCACGACGGGGACAGAGATGGACGATCTGGATGACGAGGATTGATCGGGGCGCCTGAGAAATAGTTTGGTTAAAGTGCCGACGGCCATCGCTGCGAGGTGTGAATAACCGTCAGGATTTCGATATCCCGGCCAACACGATAGGCAACGATGTAGGAAATGTCGGACAGCACGGCTTCCCGCGTTCCCTTAATGCGCCCGACCCGTCCCATAGCTGGTTGATCCACCAACATGTCGGCCGCTGACACAATACGGGAAATCACGCGGGCGGCAGCTGCAGGATTGTCCGTTTCGATATGCCTACCGATTTCATCGAGCCGTCGCAGCGCCCGCACAGTCCAGCGAATTCTCCGGTCGCTCATGACGGCCGAGCGGACTTTACATATTTCCCGACAATGTTTGCCAGATCGTCTTGCGTTCCAAACTCGCCGCGATCCGCTTCCGCCAAACCGGCCTCGATTTCCGCGAGCTGCCACTCTTCGCGAGCAACAAAGTCCTCAATCGCCCGTGCCGCCATGTAGGACCGCGAGCGATCAAGCTTTTCCGCCAGCTGTTCAAGCTTGTTGGCAACTTCGTCCGGCAAGCGCACCGTGAATGCAGTCATGGTTGCGACCTTTCGTGGTTCACTATGATTATCGGTGAACCATATTGGTTCGTCAACCGTGGGCATGAAAACTCAAGGGAGAACAGAGCAACGAACCCAGTGCGTCACAAATCCTCAAACCGGCGCAATCATTTTCGGCGGCGTGAAATCCGGAGCTACCAGACCACCTGATATCAGCAGTTTCGCCGCATCTTCCGGCGTCATGTCCAGCATCACGATCTTGTCTTTCGGCACGAACAGCAGGAAGCCCGCCGTCGGCACCGGCGTGGGCGGCAGGAACACGGCGACCATCTGCTGGCCCATTTCGTTGAAACGATGGGCAAGCTCGCCCTTGGCCTCGGACGCGACGAAGACCATCGCCCAGGTGCCGGATGACGGAAACTCGATTAGGCCCACCTTCTTGAAGGAGTTCGAATGCTCTTTCAGAACGGATTCGAACAGCTGCTTGATGCTTTTATAGATCGGCCGCACCAGCGGCATGCGGTTGAGGATGGATTCGCCGACGCCGACGATCCATTTGCCGATCAGGTTGTTGCCCAGAAAGCCGATGAGTGTGATGCCGATGACGGCGATCAGCAGGCCGAAACCGGGGATCGCCACATCGAAATATTGCTCCGGATCGTAACGGGCCGGAATATAGGGCTTCACCCAGCTATCCGCCCATTGCAGGAAGCTCCACACCAGCCACATGGTGATGGTGACAGGCGCAAGGATCAGAACGCCCGTGAGGAAACTGTTGCGCAGGCGGGCTGCGAATGAAATTTTTACTGGAATATCGGTCATTTACCGTTCGGAATTAAGCGTTGTCGCCATCGAAACCCGGATGAAAACCGACAATGCCGGATGGAGTTCCACCATGCAAGCGAAGAACTGTGAAATATTCGTCAGGAATCCCTTCCGCGTTCACCCCATCGACATGGCGAAAACCGAAGCGGCCATAGTAGTCCGGATCGCCCGCGACGACCACGCCGGAAGCATTCAGACGCTCCAGGGCGGCAAGCCCGTCCCGCACCAGCCTGGAGCCGACACCCTGCCCCTGCCGTTCCGGCGTTACGGAAAGCGGCGCAAGGCAGAACCACCCGGTCTCGCCGCTGGTAAGCGTCACCGGCGAAAAGCCGACATGACCGATGATGCCTTCGCTGTCCTCGGCAACCAGTGAAACGGTGAGCGCACCTGCCCTGCGCAACCGCCCGACGATGAGATGCTCCGTCTTGTCGCTGTAATCGACGTTACGGAAGGCATCTTCCGTAACGCGAGCAATCGCCTCTTCATCCGCCCGCCGCTCCGGCCGGACGATCATTCCACCGTGACCGACTTCGCCAGATTGCGCGGCTGGTCCACATCCGTGCCCATGAAGACAGCGGTGTGATAGGCAAGCAGCTGGATCGGCAGCGAGAAGACCATCGGCGCAATCAGCTCGTCGACATTGGGGAGCGTGATCGTCGCCATGGTGTCGAGCGTGGAGGCAGCAGCCCCCTTCTCATCGGTGATGAAGATGATACGGCCGCCGCGCGCGGCGACCTCCTGCATGTTCGAAACGGTCTTTTCAAAGAAACGGTCATGCGGGGCGATGACGATAACAGGCATGTTCTCGTCGATCAGCGCGATCGGCCCATGCTTCAGCTCGCCGGCAGCATAACCTTCAGCGTGGATATAGGAGATTTCCTTGAGCTTCAAAGCACCCTCCAGCGCCAGCGGGAAGCTGGTGCCGCGGCCGAGATAAAGCACGTCCTTGAAGCGCGACAGATCGCGCGACAGCGCCTCGATCTGCGGCTGGATGAGGTTCAGCACCTTGCTCATGATGCGCGGCATCTCGATCAACTGCTGCACCAGCTCCTTTTCCTCGCCCGGCTTCAGCGTACCGCGCGCCTTCCCAGCGGCGATTGCCAAAGACGCGAGGACCGCAAGCTGACAGGTGAAAGCCTTGGTGGAGGCGACGCCGATCTCCGGGCCTGCAAGGATCGGGAAAATGGCGTCGGATTCCCGCGCGATGGTCGATTCCCGCACATTGACGATGGCGCCGATCTTGAGATCGTTTTCCTTGCAATAGCGCAGCGACGCCAGCGTATCGGCGGTCTCGCCCGATTGCGAGATGAACAGCGCCGCCTGCGATGGCTGAAGCGGCATTTCGCGGTAACGGAACTCGGAGGCGACATCGATTTCCACCGGCAGGCGCGCATAACGCTCAAACCAGTATTTACCGATCAGGCCGGAAAGATAGGCCGTCCCGCAGGCGGAAATGGCAAGGCCTGAAAGCTTGGCGAAATCAATGGCCGTGTCGGCCTGCTTCACGGTCTTGGAGGCGAAGTCCACGTAATGGCTGAGCGCATGGGAAATGACTTCCGGCTGCTCGTAGATTTCCTTTTCCATGAAATGGCGGTGGTTGCCCTTGTCGACCACATAGGCCGTCGCCTGCGATATCTGCCGCTCGCGCTTCACCGGTTTGCCGGAGAAATCGATGATCTCAGCACCCTGCCGGGTCACGATGGCGCAATCGCCATCCACCAGATAGGTGATCTCATTGGTAAACGGCGACAGCGCGATGGCATCAGACCCCAGGAACATCTCGCCCCGACCGTAACCAACGGCAAGCGGCGGGCCGGAACGCGCCGAGAGAAGCGTGCCGGGATCGTCCTTGAACATCACCACCAGCGCATAGGCACCCGTCACGCGGTTCAGCATCTTTAGCATCGCCTCGCGATGGCCGAGACCCTCGCGGGTATATTTCGCCAGAAGCTGCGCCACCACTTCGGTATCGGTCTGGGTGGTGAAGCTCGCACCCTCGACGGTCAGCTCCTCGCGCAGTTCGGCGAAGTTTTCGATGATGCCATTGTGGACAACGGCAACGCCATCGACGAAATGCGGATGGGCATTGGTTTCGTTCGGAACACCATGCGTCGCCCAGCGTGTATGGGCGATGCCGACCACACCCGGCAGCGGCTTTTCCGAAACCAGCTTCTCGAGATTGAACAGCTTGCCTTCCGCCCGGCGGCGATCCATCGCGCCATTGTCGATGGTGGCGACACCAGCCGAATCGTAACCGCGATATTCGAGACGCTTCAGCGCATCGACAAGCCGTTCAGCAACTGGCTGGGTTCCGACAATTCCGACAATTCCGCACATATATTTCTCCAGACGGCGATCTCTTCACCGCAACGTTCAGAGTATTTTCGCATTTCCCTGAAATGCAAAAATACTCCACCTTTTTGTTCTGACGCATTTCCGGACGTAAAACCGCTGCGCACTTTTACTGGAAATGCTTTAACCGTTTCCCTGAAATCGGCAATTACGCCGCCGGTCACTTTCGGTATCGCCCGGTAACGTCTTTCAAGAGGATTTTTTCTTCGCTTCCTTCAGCGCTTTCGCCCGCTCGCGCAGGGCGACCGCCCTGCCCGGTTTCACCTCCTGGCGCGCGCGCCCGAAAACCAGCGCATCGGCAGGCACGTCATCGGTAATCACGCTGCCGGAGGCGATATAGGCCCGCTCTCCAATGGTGACGGGAGCGACCAGCGACGAATTAGAACCGATGAAGCTGTTGGCCCCGATCCGTGTTTCGGACTTGTTGTAACCGTCATAATTACAGGTGATGGCACCCGCGCCGATATTGCTGCCTGCACCCACGAAAGCATCGCCGATATAGGTCAGATGGTTGACCTTGGCGCCCTCACCGATCTCAGCCTTCTTGACCTCGCAGAAATTACCGACCTTGGCATTGGCGTGCAAGTTTGCACCCGGACGCAACCGCGCAAATGGACCGACAACCGCACCCTCGGCCAGATAGGCCCCTTCCAGATGCGAAAACGCATGAATGATCGCACCCGGCTCGATCGTCACGCCGGGACCGAAAACGACGTTGGGTTCGATCAGGACATCCTGACCGATCTTCGTATCGAAGGAAAGGAATACTGTCTCGGGCGCGACCATCGAGACGCCATCGACCATCAGCTCATGACGGCGGCGCTCCTGCCAGAGCTTCTCGATAAAGGCCAGTTCGGCACGGTTGTTGCAGCCGACCAGTTCGTTTTCCGGCGCATCGATGGCGACGGCGCGGCGGCCGAGCGAGCGGGCGATCTCGACCACATCGGTCAGATAATATTCACCCTTTACATTGCTATTGCCGATACGGTCCAGCAGATCAAGGGCGTTGCGGCCGTTGATGGCCATCAATCCGCTATTGCACCAGGTCACCTTACGCTCCGCATCGGTCGCGTCCTTCTCCTCACGGATCGCGACAAGTTCGCCATCCTTGACCAGAAGCCGGCCGTAACCGGTCGGGCGGTCGGTATGGAAGCCGATGACGGCGACATCGGCGCCGGCGGCAATCGCCTCACGCGCCCGGTCGAGCGTTGCAGACGTGATGAGCGGGACATCGCCATAGGCAACGATGAGATCGTCAAAACCACGTTCGATAGCTGCGCGTGCGGCAAGCACCGCATGGCCGGTGCCCTTGCGTTCCGTCTGCACGAAAGCTTCCACCTCAAGGCCCGGCAGGCTTGCGGCCGCAGCGACATTCTCGGCATCGCGCCCGACCACCAGCGCCACCGTGCTGACGCCAGATCCAGCCACCGCCCCAACCACATGGGCGATCATCGGACGCCCGGCGACCGGATGCAGCACCTTGGATTTCGACGATTTCATGCGCGTGCTGTCGCCCGCTGCGAGAATAACGGCTAGAGAGCTGCGCTCCATAAGACCTCCAACACCGCGTCACCGACCGCAGGACGGTCAGGACGGCGGCATATGTTTGACTTCACGCCGTCCGGCAAAACGAACGGGCGCATCGGTAATTTCATTCCGAAATTGCTATAACGGCGGCCCACTTAAGAAACCATGCAAATCTGCACCAAATTTCCGCACCGATTTTCATCAAACGTGATTGCAACGGTATCCCATCCCGTTCCCTCGGTCTGATTTATCGCCGTGGATTGCGGGCAGTGAATTCCAGCACCTGCTGGCGGCCGTTTTCGATCAGCCTTTCCATCTCGCGGCGCGCTGCACCCTCATCGCGCAGGCGAAACGCCTCCACGAGCCGCAGGTGCGAGGCGGACACGTCGGAAATCTCATTGGGATCGGTTTCCGGGTTGCTCATCCGGAAAATGCCCACCAGAGCCGCCTTTATCAGCGAACCGACGGTGCGCATGAACGGATTACCGGACATTTCGGTGATGAGCACATGGAAATTCATATCCGCAAGCGCGCGCTTTTCCTTGGAATAGGCCGTATTGCCCATCTCGTTGGCGTAAGCGGCGAGCTTGGCGATATCGGCGTCCTGCGCCCTGATGGCAGCGAGCCCCGCGCCATAGGGCTCGAAGGCCTGACGGATATCGTAAAGATGCAACAGAAACTCGTCGCTGACGCCAGCCTCGAAATGCCAGAGCAGCACCTCGCTGTCGAACATGTTCCAGCTTTCGCGCTCCGTCACCCGGGTGCCGATCCGCGCCTTGGGGGAAATCATACCCTTGGCGGTCAGCGTCTTCATCGCTTCGCGCAGCACTGTGCGCGATACTTTCAGGCGGTCCATCAGCTCGGCATCGCCCGGCAGGATATCACCCGTCTTGAAGACGCCGGACACGATATCGAGACCGAGCTTGTGAACGACCTGTGCATGATTTGTCCGCAGCTTTCGAAAACCGATCGCCGCATCGAGCATTCCGCGCTGCAAGTGCCATATCCTTCCGTTCGGTTGGCGATCTTGAAAAAATCGCGCCAGACGTGTGTATCTCAAGTCAGATTATAGTGAAAAACATCAAGTTGCATGAAAAGCAAAGGTAAACTTCATCCCTGCAATAAAACGCGTGAAAATAAGCAAGGCCGCACATGACATATGTGCGGCCTTGCTTCAGTAACGATGGCTAAAAAGCATTATTGCGGCAGCTTGTCGTCCACACCGGCGACGTAGAAATTGAGGCCGAGCAGAACGCCGTCCTCGGCCTTCTCACCCGCCTTCAGCCATTCCGAACCGTCCTGCTTCTTCACCGGACCGGTGAAGGGATGCAGCTCGCCCGACTTGATCTTGGCTTCGGTGTCTTCAGCCATCTTCTTCACGTCATCAGGCATGTTGGTGTAAGGCGCCATGGTCAGGATGCCGTCCTTCAGGCCGTCCCATACCGATTCGGACTTCCAGGTACCATCGAGAAGCGCCTGCGTGCGCTTGATGTAGTAGGCGCCCCAGGTGTCCTTGATGGCGGTAAGCTGCGTCTTCGGACCGGCCGCGATCATGTCGGACGCCTGACCGAAGGCCTTGATGCCGCGTTCTGCGGCAACCTGCATCGGCGCGGTGGTGTCGGTGTGCTGGGTCAGAATATCGACGCCCTGGTCGATCAGCGCCTTGGCGGCATCGGCTTCCTTGCCGGGGTCGAACCAGGTGTTGGCCCATACGACCTTCACCTTGAAGTCGGGATTGACGGACTGCGCGCCGAGCACGAAGGCGTCGATGCCCATCACCACTTCCGGGATCGGGAAGGACGCGATGTAGCCGGCGAGACCCTTCTGCGACATCTTCGCAGCGATCTGGCCCTGAATGTAGCGGCCTTCATAGAAGCGCGAATTGTAGGTCGCGACATTTTCGGCGGTCTTGAAGCCCGTAGCATGTTCGAACTTCACCTTGGGGAACTTCTGGGCAACCTTGATGGTGGCGTCCATGAAGCCGAAGGAGGTGGTGAACACCAGTTCGCAACCCGAGCGGGCCATGCGTTCGATGGCGCGTTCGGCATCCGGACCTTCCGGAACGCTTTCGAGGAACGGCGTTTCGATCTTGTCGCCGAAATGCGCCTGCAGTTCCTGACGGCCGATATCGTGCGCCTGTGTCCAGCCGCCGTCGGTCTTTGAACCGACATAGATGAAGCAGACCTTCTTGGCGTCGGCGGCCTCAGCCGAGGAAACGACGCCGCCGAGAGCCGCAACGGAAGCGGCGAGTGCGATGACCAGTTTTTTCATTTTTACCCCTGTTGGTTTGGAGACGTGAGAATGCTTCACCTGTCCGGCACGAAGGACTTGCCAAGCGAGGCCGGTGTATTGATCAAGGTCGTGCGGCGATTATGCGAGATGATGACCAGCACGACAATAGTGGCGAGATAGGGCAGCGCCGACAGCAATTGCGACGGCACCCCGATGCCGAACGCCTGCGCATGCAATTGGCCGATGGTGACGGCGCCGAACAGATAACCGCCCGCCAGCACTCGCCATGGGCGCCACGAGGCGAAGACGACGAGCGCCAGCGCAATCCACCCGCGCCCGGCCGCCATGTTTTCCACCCATTGCGGCGTATAGACCAGCGACAGCTGCGCCCCCGCAAGCCCCGCACAGGCGCCGCCGAACATGACGGCCAGATAGCGGGTGCGGATGACATTGATGCCGAGCGCATGGGCCGAAGCGTGATTATCGCCGATGGCGCGGATTTTGAGACCCATGCGGCTTTTGAACAGAAACCAGCTGATGCCGGCGACAAGCGCGATGGAGAGGTAGAAGATCAAATCCTGCCGGAAAAGCAGCGGACCGAGGAAGGGAATGTCCGACAGCAGCGGAAAGACGATGGGCTGCAACTTTACACCCGGCAGGCCGACGAAACTTTCACCCAGCATGCCCGAGACGCCGAGGCCGAGAATGGTAAGCGCAAGACCCGTCGCCACCTGGTTGGTAACGAGCGTCAGCGTCAGGAAACCGAAGAGCAGCGAAAAAACCGCACCGGAGGCAATGCCGGCCAGAATGCCGAGATAGGGAGATCCGGTCATATGCGCGGCCGCGAAAGCGCAGACCGCACCCATGATCATCATGCCCTCGACACCCAGATTGAGGACGCCGGAGCGCTCCGTCACCAGCTCGCCTGAAGCGGCGATGACGAGCGGCGTGGCGGCGGTGATGACGGTGAGGAGAATGGCCTGAAGCATATCCATCATGCCGCTCCTTCTTTACGATGCGCCTTGCCGGGAAAGAATACCCTGATGCGATAGAAGATCAGCGTATCGCAGGACAGCACGAAGAACAGCATCAGCCCCTGAAACACGCGCGTCACCTTGTCCGACACACCGATTGAAAGCTGCGCCGCTTCGCCGCCGAGATAGGTCAGCGCCAGCACCAGCCCGGAAAGGATGATGCCGAGCGGATTGAGACGACCGAGAAAGGCGACGATGATGGCGGTAAAGCCGTAACCCGGCGAAATGCTGGGCTGGAGATGGCCGATGGAGCCGGAGGCCTCCGATATGCCAGCAAGCCCCGCCAGCGCGCCGGAAAGCAGCAGCGAAAACCACACCATGCGGCTCGACGAAAAACCGGCGAAACGCCCTGCCCGCGCCGATTGGCCAAGCACGGTGACTTCGAAGCCCTTCAGCATGTAGCGCATCATGAACCACAGCGCGATGGCCGCAACGATGGCGAAAACGAAACCCCAATGCGCCCGGCCCGAGGCCAGCATTTCCGGCAAAACGGCGCTGTCGTTGAAAGGCTTGGTCTGCGGGAAGTTGTAGCCGCCCGGATCGCGCCAGATGCCGCGCGTCAGCCAGTCGAGGAAAAGCTGCGCAACATAGACCAGCATCAGGCTGACGAGGATTTCGTTGGTGTTGAACTTCGTCTTCAAAAGTGCGGGAATACCCGCATAAAGCGCGCCGCCCACGGCGCCCATCACCAGCATCAAAGGCAAAAGCAGCGGCGAATGCCAATCGGGATAAAGCACCGGCAGGATGGAACCGGTGATCGCGCCGATGGTGAACTGCCCCTCCGCGCCGATGTTCCAGTTGTTGGAGCGATAACAGATCGATAGCCCGACGCCGATCAGGATCAACGGTGCGGCCTTGATCGCCAGTTCATGGAGCGACCAGACTTCCAGCAGCGGCTCGACGAAAAAGGCATAGAGCGCGTCCAACGGGTTCTTGCCGAGCATGGCGAACATGATGGCGCCGACAAGCAGCGTCAGCGTGAGCGCCAGAAGCGGCGAAAGCAGGGTGAAAAGCCGGGAGACGCCTGCGCGTTTTTCAAGTTCAATGCGCATGCTGGGCGGCTCCCGAATGTGACGTGTGAATGCCGCCCATCAACAGGCCGATCTTTTCGAGCGTCATTTCCTCCACCGAATGGGTCTCTGACAGCTTGCCGTCGGAAATGACAGCGATATTGGTGGCGACTTCGAAGATCTCATCGAGATCCTGACTGATGACGATGACGGCCGAGCCCGCTTTGGCAAGGTCGACAAGCGCTTGACGGATGCGGCTCGCCGCACCCGCATCCACGCCCCAGGTCGGCTGGTTGACCACCAGCACGGCAGGCTGGCGGTCAAGCTCGCGCCCGACGATGAATTTCTGCAGATTACCGCCAGACAGCGACCCTGCGAGCGGATCGGCCCCGCTTTTGCGCACATCCATCGTTTCCGAAATGCGTCGCGCCGCAGCCCTGATGACTGAGCCACGCACGATGCGCAGGAAACCGCCGGTCAGAAACGCCTTGCGGTCGGAGCGCGCCCGCGCCAAGAGCAGATTGTCGGACAGGCTCATGCTGGGAACGGCGGCGTGGCCGTGGCGCTCTTCCGGCACAAAACCCGCGCCCATCAGCCGGCGGCCATTGATGCCGATGCGACCGACTGGCTTGCCGCGCAGGCGAATGGCGTCATTGTTATAGACCGGATATTCGCCCGAAAGCGCATCGAACAACTCACCCTGGCCGTTGCCGGCCACACCGGCAATCGCCAACACCTCGCCGGCGCGCACCTGCATGGATATCGATTTCAGCGCCACGGCAAAAGGCGTGCGTGGCGCCACCGAGAGCCCACTGACCTCGATCTGCGGCGCGCCGAGCGTCTCGCCCGTGGCCCGCAAAACGCTTGCGACATCGCTGCCGACCATCATGCGCGCCAACGACGCTGGCGTTTCCTTGCGCGGATCGCAGGCTCCCGTCACCTTGCCATGCCGCAGTACGGTGGCACGGTCGCAGATGCGCTGCACTTCTTCGAGACGATGGCTGATATAAAGCACGGAACGGCCTTCAGCCTTCAGCTTCTCCAACGTCTCGAACAGCTTGTCGGCCTCCTGCGGCGTCAAAACCGAGGTTGGCTCATCGAGAATGATCAGGCGCGGGTTCTGTAAAAGCGCGCGGACAATTTCGATGCGCTGGCGCTCGCCGACCGAAAGATCGGCCACATGGGCATTGGGATCGAGCGGCAGGCCATAGGCGCGCGACAACGTTTCCGCTTGCCCGGCGATTTCCTTCAGTGAAATTTTCGGGTCGAGCGACAGGGCGATGTTTTCAGCCACCGTCAGCGCTTCGAAGAGCGAAAAATGCTGGAACACCATGCCGATGCCAAGCCTGCGGGCCTCGCTTGGCGAGGCGACGGAAACCGGCTGGCCCTGCCAGACAATCTCGCCTTCGCTTGGCGCGAGAACGCCGAACAGCATCTTGACGAGCGTGGATTTGCCCGCGCCGTTTTCACCAAGAAGCGCGTGGATTTCGCCCGGCGCAATATCGAGATCGATGCCGTTGCAGGCGGCGAAATTGCCGAACAGCTTGGTCAGCTTGCGAACGGACAGGAGAGGCACGGCCTCCGGCGCCAAAGTTCCAGTCACGAGTTCCCTCTCTCACCGACCGCCGCGCCTTCTTCGAAGCGTTTCCAACGATCGTGGTCATTGTTCCCAATCGGACGCCAATGCGTATGCAATCTCATCCAATCAAGACTTATTGATAACGGTTTTGCTGCTGCGCACAACTGAAAAAGAAGCCGCTTAAATGCAATTTGCACAAGCAATAAACGGCTTTACCCGTTCTTACTTCGCGCCGAGCGAGGGGAAAAACTGCAATATTCCACCGATGCAATAAAGATAGAGGCCACTTGCCACAAAGCCGATCACGGCCCAGCTCGGGGTTTCGAAGTGCATCAGCAGCGAATAACCGCCAAGCGCGCACCAGATGAAGACCACGGCGAGATTGAGCGGCCGCAATCGCTTCACCCGCACCGGATGCAGGAAGTTGATCGGCAGGAATGTCAAAAACACCGAAACGGTAACGACAACCATTGCCGTCGTGGCGCTGGCGTCCATGACGAACAGGGTGAACACTACCATATTCCACACCACCGGAAAGCCGGAGAAGAAATACTCGTCCGTCTTCATGCCCATGTCGGCGTAATAGATAGCGCTCGACACCACGATCATGCCGGCGGCCACGAAGGACAGCGGCTCGCCGATCATGCCCTTCTGATAAAGCGCAAAGGCGGGCAACAGCACATAGGTGACATAGTCGATGATATTATCGAGCGTATCACCGGACCAGTTGGGCAGCACTTCCTTCACCCTGACCTTGCGGGCGATGGGACCGTCGATGCCATCCACCAGCAGCGCAAGCCCCAGCCACCAGAACATATCGACGAAGCGGTGTTCGGCTGCGGCGACAACACCGAGAAAAGCCAGAAACGAGCCGGAGGCCGTGAGCATGTGGACGGAAAAGGCGCGGATTTCCGCGTAGGGAACACGCTTATAGTTGAAAATTTTCATGGTCAGCGTCTGCGCCCCGTTTTTCATCCGCCCTGTTTGTTCCGGTATGCGGCCATTCACCACGCTTTGCAACCGGCTCAATCCGCTTATCCTAGGACTAATATAGCGGCACAACTAACGAATCTTCGCAACCGGATGTTCCGGGACCGAAGTGGATTTACCCAACCGAAGCCTTTATGATGGTTTGGAAATAACAACGGATCACGACCATGAGACACTTCGATATCGCCATCACCGGTGCGGGACTTGCGGGGCAGATCGCGGCCATCGCGCTGGCGCGGGCGGGCCGCCACGTGGCGCTCATCGCACCTTCCAGCGACAGGAAGGACCAGCGCACCACCGCGCTGATGGACCAGTCCATCCGTTTCATGGACCGCCTTGGCCTCTGGTCGCGCATCGCGCCTTCGGCCGCACGCCTTTCCACCATGCAGATCATCGATGGCACCGACCGCCTGCTGCGTGCACCCACCGTGCAGTTCCGTTCCTCCGAAATCGGGCTTGACGCCTTTGGCTGGAACATCCCCAACGAGGCGCTGCTCGGCGTCCTGAGCGAAGCGGTCGAGCAGGAACACAATATTTCCCGCCTCGACACGTCCGCCGAGACAATCGACATCGGCAACGACCGCATGACGGTGACCCTTGCGAATGGCGAAACGCTCTCCGCCGATTTCCTCATCGGCGCGGATGGTCGCAAATCCATGGTGCGGGATGCAGCTGGCATCGGCGTCAAATCCTGGTCCTATCCGCAGACCGCCATTGTTTTGAACTTTGGCCATAGCCGGCCGCACGGCAATGTCTCGACGGAGTTCCACACACCCACCGGGCCTTTCACACAGGTTCCCTTGCCCGGCGACCGCTCCAGCCTCGTCTGGGTCGTTACCCCGCAGCAGGCGGAAGAGTTGACGGCGCTGCCGCTGGAGACGCTCAGCCTGCGCGTCGAGGAGCGCATGCAATCCATGCTGGGAGCGGTCACTGTCGAGGACAGCGTTCAGGCTTGGCCGCTTTCTTCCATGACTGCGCACCGCTTCGGCAAGGGCCGCGTCGCCCTGATCGGCGAGGCAGCGCACGGTTTTCCGCCCATCGGCGCGCAGGGGCTGAACCTCAGCCTGCGCGACATCATCGCGCTGACGGAATTGCTGAGCGCCGTCTCCGACCGGCCGATTGCGGCCGACGCCGGCGATAGATTCGACCGCAAGCGGCGAGCGGATGTCTATAGCCGCACGCTGAGCGTCGATCTCCTGAACCGCTCGCTGCTTTCCGATCTCCTGCCGGTACAGATGGCGCGCGCGGCGGGACTGCACGTGCTTTCCGGCATCGGCACGCTGAGAAGCATGGTCATGCGCGAAGGCATCGAGCCGGGTCGCGGATTGAAGGCCCTGCCCTCGCTGCTGTTCGGCAGCTTCAAAAAGGCTGGATGAAATAAACCACGCCGGTCAGCGTGAAGACAGACAGAACCGTCGAAATCAGGATCGTCGCAGACGCCCTCTCCTGCCAGACGTGATATTGCTGGCCGATGACGAAGACATTCGTCGCGGTCGGCAGCGCGGCCAAAAGCACGGCTGAATAGATCCACACCGGCTCGAACCGCCCGAGCGACGACAGCACTAGATAGGCGGCGAGCGGATGCAGGATCAGCTTTGCCGGCACGATATAGCTGATTTCCACCGGCACACGTTTCATCGGCCGAAGCGCCAGCGTCACGCCCATGGCAAACAGTGCGCAGGGCGCCGCCGATTGCGCCAGATAATCCACCAGCCGCTGCACCGCCTCCGGCGGCTGCCACGACAGCGATGCGGCCAGAAAGCCGGCGATGACGGAGACGATGAAGGGATGGGTAATGACCTTGCGCGCCACATCCAGCGCAAGCCTTGGCGGGGAACGCTTGTCGCCGCCGGCAACCGCCATCATCGCCGGGGCGACGATGAAATGGGCGGCGTTTTCAAGGCAGACGATCAACGCCACCGGCACCGCCGCCTTCTCGCCAAGCGCCAGAAGCGCTAGGCCCGGCCCCATATAACCGATATTGCCGTAGCTGGCCGCGAAACTCTGGATCGTGGTTTCGGAAAGGCTGTTTTTCCGTACGAATCGGCCGATCAGGAACACAGCCAGGAAAACGCCATAGGTGCAGGCGAGACTGGCCGCGACGAAATCCATCCGCGCCAGCTCTTCCACCGGCGTTTTAGACACAAGCTTGAAAAACAGCGCCGGCAGCGCCGCATAGATGATGAAAGTGTTCAGCCAGCCCATCGCCTCGACCGGCTGCTTCGTGATGCGCGCCGCACCGTAGCCGATGAAGATCAGGCCGAAAAACGGCAACAGCAATCCGACGATATCCGTCACTATATTTCCCCCGCAAGCAACTCCAGCGGGAGGCTTAGCCGATTTGCATCAGGATCGGAAAGGTCTCCTGGAACCAGATCGCCACATTGGTGATAAAACCGGACATGAAAGCGAGACCGGTCAGCACCAGCAACACGCCCAGCAGCTTTTCCACGAGCCCAAGATGGCGGCGGAAGCGGACGAGGAAACGCATGAAGGAGCCGGAAAACGCCGCCGCGATCCAGAACGGCACCGCAAGGCCAAGAGAATAGACCGCAAGCAGCGCCGCACCGTCGCCAACCGTATCGCGTGCGGCGGCGACGCCGAGAATAGCCCCCAGAACCGGACCGATGCAGGGCGTCCAGCCGAAAGCGAAGGCAAGGCCCATGACATAGGCCCCGGACAGCGTGGCCGGCTTGCCCGCGCCTTGAAACCGCGCCTCGCGCGAAAACAGGCCGATGCGGAACACGCCGAGGAAATTCAGCCCCATCAGAATGATGATGAAACCACCGACCTTGGCGAGAATATCCAGATTCTGACGCAGGAGCGTACCGATCGTCGAGGCGCCTGCCCCAAGCGCCACGAAGACCGTGGCGAAACCGAGCGTGAAGAAGAAGGCTGAAAACAGCACGGCCCTGCGAATCTCCGGCCGCGGCGCGGTATCTTCCGTCCTGAACTGCTCGACCGAAACACCCGCCATATAACAGAGATAAGGCGGCACCAGCGGCAGGACGCAGGGCGACAGAAACGAAAGAGCGCCGGCCAGAAGCGCGCTGAACAGGGAAATATCGGCAATCGACAACAAAGAACTCCGCATCCCGCAAAGCCGCCGCGATTCTCAAGCTGCGCCGCCGCTTCACGCTTCATTTTCGTGCATGTCATTGCTGCAAAAGGATTTCACCCGTCCAGCCGACATGTCTGAAGCCGGTTTTATCCCCAGCCGCCCCCTCTCTCCAATCACCTTTTCGGGGGTGCGACAAAAAAAACCGGATTGATTGTCGAAACCGCTTTTTTTGGGTTGACCGAACGGATCGCTCTACCTATGTTCCGCGCACTTCCGAAGGGCAACCAAGCCCCGACACGGGAGAGCGTAGCTCAGCCGGTAGAGCAACTGACTTTTAATCAGTAGGTCCAGGGTTCGAATCCCTGCGCTCTCACCACCTCAAGTCCAATTTCCTGATATTTCACAAAGAGTTATCACTGAAGGTGATCAAACTCCCATGGGAGCGGAAAAGATTCGCTCGCAGTCTTCGCAATGCAGCCAGCGATATCCAGCGCAAGCCTGGTTTCAGGGCAGCCGCAGCGACAAAGGTCACCGGCTCACGTACCAGCACCCCGGCAAAACCGGGCCAGTCGCTTTCGATCGCTAGGAATAGTTCCTCAGGCTAAGGGCCAAACCCGGAAATCACTTGCGCGCGGCAGTACGGCGGCAACGCCAGTTCCAGTCTCTCGGCTCACCCGTGTCCAAATGGACCGACTCGGTGTGGCAATAGGTGCCGACGCCGCCGCGTTCCGGCAGGGAACGCAGATAGGTCGCAAGCTCCCATTTGGAGACGCCCTTGATCTGGATATCGGCGGCATCGCAGGTATAGTGCTTGGAGCCCCGCCTTATGCCCTTCGGCGGACGATAACCCGAGGTGACGATCGCCGGTCTGTTGTAGTGGCGCTCCACATCCTTGATCATCCGCACCAGTTCCGGCTTGAAACAGCCGACTTCGACACGGTCCGTCTGCAGGAAAAGCCCGTTCGGGGCGACGCGGGTGAGGCCTGAGAGTGAAGCGAGTTTCATCAGGCCTGTCGGCTGGTCATCCTCTTCATCGAGATGGGCATCGTCGAATTCGTCGGACATCACCGAGCGGCCGGAAAGCGCAATGCCCATCGTCCCGTCCGCGGCTCCGGGAAGCGCAGCGACCTGCGTATTGCCCGCAGTCCCGCTTTCAATCATTTTCGGCAGACGTTTCTTGGCCGCACCGGCAAAAAATGCCGCAAGCGTCATGCCCTGCCCATCGGCTCCCTGCTTCTCGCCGGTCGCTCCGGCGCCGGCGGCTGGTTGCGCGGCAGCCGCCGCGAGCTGTCCAGATGCCGATTGCGGAAGGGGTACGGGAGCCGGCTGAAGATTTTCGCTGTGCTGCTCCGCCGACGCCTGTCCGGCTGGCGGGACCTGAGCCGGCGCCGCCGCCGGTTGCGGCTGTGCGGCCTGCACCGGCGCCGAATAGACGCTGCTGACGGCGGGAGTGATTCTCTGGGAAGGAACACCCGTAGCGACGGCGGCGCCCGGTGCACCTGCGGCACCGGCGGGCGCTGCTGCGGCGGAGGCGGTCGAATAAATGCTTGCCGTACCTGCGGAGATCGCCGTTGGCTGCGTCGTCAACCCGGCGATATCGGGGGCGGCGCCATAGGCCTGCGCCGGGCCGCCCGCTGCCTGAGGCTGGACCGGCGCGGCCGCTCCAGCCGCCGACGCCACGGCCGGATCCACATAATGTCCCGGTTGCGCGCCGGCCGCCGCAGTTGAAGCGGCGGTCTGCGGCTTCTGTTGTGTGGAAATTTCCGGCTTTTTGGTCGTGCCGGCCATCTCGTCGTCGGTCACCGCCGAAACGCATCCGGAAAGCCCAAACAGTGAAACCGCGATGACAAGACGCTGACGAAGCAGACGTCCTTTCGCGCTCTCGACAGTTTTCATGGGTGGCCTCCGTATCTTGCATTTCCAACAGCAACACGGGAACGGGCGCGTGTGCTTCCCCAAAACGGGACTGGCCGTTTTGATTCGCGGACTATGCCTCATCCCCTCGGGACAAGGCAAGAGCACCCGAAAACGCCGCTGCTCACCGGAAAGTCCCTACCAGGAACCGGTATTCTGCATAGATATCCAGGGCTCAGCTGGTGCGAGGCTTTCGCCCTTCTGCAGAATCTCGAACGAAATACCATCCGGCGAGCGCACGAAAGCCATGTGCCCGTCACGCGGCGGCCGGTTGATGACGATGCCGTTCTGCTGCAGATGCGCGCAGAAATCGTAGATATTGTCGACCTCGTAGGCCAGATGGCCGAAGTTGCGGCCGCCGGTATAATCCTCGGTATCCCAATTATAGGTGAGTTCTAGGCAGGGAGCCTTGTTTTCCTTCGCCGCAGCAATGTCATCGCGCGCCGCAAGAAACACCAGAGTGAACCGACCTTTTTCGTTCTCGATTCGGCGTATTTCCGTAAGGCCGAGCAGATCGACATAGAATTTCAGTGATTCGCCAAGGTCTTTGACGCGAACCATTGTGTGCAGATACCGCATTTTCTTCCTCTCCATTACACGGGTCCGGAGCCGTCAAACGCGTGACGGCAAGCCCCGGACAAGGACGGCGACATAAAAGCAGCTGCGTAAATCAAAAACTAGGGCTTGCGTGAAACCGTTACCAAGATGTTAATCTGGCGCACAGGAATCAGTTGACCGGTGTATGGCGCGTAATTGAGGGGTTGGCAGGATATGGCTGATAGGATGTCATCGAAAACGATAGTCGATGTCGAGGACCTTTCGGGCGATGCCGTGGACCTGACCGAAATTACCGGCGTGGTGAAGTGGTTCGACGTCGCCAAGGGTTTCGGCTTCATCGTGCCCGACAATGGCACACAGGATGTGCTGCTGCACGTCTCCTGCCTACGCCGTGACGGTTACCAGACAATTCTTGAAGGCACGCGCATCGTTGCCCTCATACAGCGGCGCGACCGCGGTTTTCAGGCGTTCCGTATTCTCTCCATGGACCAGTCGACCGCTGTCCATCCCTCGCAGATGCCGCCGGTGCGCACCCATGTGCAGGTAACGCCGTCCAGCGGGCTGGAGCGCGCCATCGTCAAGTGGTTCAATCGCACCAAGGGCTTCGGCTTCCTGACGCGCGGCGAAGGAACGGAAGATATTTTCGTGCATATGGAAACGCTGCGCCGTTTCGGCCTGACGGAGCTTCGCCCCGGCCAGGTGGTGCTGGTGCGTTACGGCGATGGCGACAAGGGCCTGATGGCGGCGGAAATCCACCCCGACAACCCGGTTTCCATCGGGATGTCGCATTGATGTCCGCCCTGCCCCATATGGCGAAAAGCGCCGTTATGGCGCTTCTTTTTTTTACGCTGGCCGCCGCAGCGCAGGCCCAGCAACAGCAGACATTCACGTCCGAACCGCTGCAGATTGAGACCGCCGGGGGAAAGAGCCACGATTTCACTGCCGAACTGGCGCTGAACAATGCCCAGCGCGAACAGGGGCTGATGTTCCGCAAGAGCATGCCGCTTGAAAACGGAATGTTGTTCGATTTCGGCGAAGCGCGTGATGTGGCCATGTGGATGCGGAACACGCTTATTCCGCTCGACATGCTTTTTATCGGCCGTGACGGCCGTATTACCCATATTCACGAAAACGCGGTTCCGCATTCGGAGGCAATCATCAGCTCCCGCGGGCCAGTAAAATTTGTGCTTGAACTCAATGGAGGCACTGCGAAGCGCTATGGCATCAAGCCGGGTGATATGGTTCGCAGCGCGCAAATCGGCAACCGGAAATGACATTGCCACGTCATTGCGTTAGAATTAGCCGGACGAGGTTTCGCCCGGCTGGCGCAATGGTCAGTAGACCGGCTCGATATGGCTCAGAATCCGGCAATTGGAAATGGAAGAGGCAAGGTTGATGGCGATGTCGATCGCCTCTACCGAATCGGCCGTACCTTCCAGATAGATCACATCATTTTCGACAGTTGCCGAAATCCGCGACTTTTCTAACCCGGATTCGAAAGCCAGAGCCGACGTGATTGCCTGACATACGCCGGCCATGCGGTCCCCGAAGAAGCTTTCCTGAATGCCTGACAAATTGAACATATGCGTTCTCCTTCTTATGGACATAACAACGCCCTGATGGCGGTTTTGTTCATCTCCGGTTCATCTGTTTGTTCATCTTCCATTCATCTTGGAAAATTGGAACCCCCTGACCGATCACATTTTTGGTGATCGGGAACCATTTCGTGAGGCAGGCATTTCGCGCATAGGAGAGAGGACGACCTCCAAGACAGCTAAAACAGGGAGGAAAATGATATGCTGATTAACAGAACAGAGCCGTGTCACCACGCCTCGTGGATGAAACCGGTGGCGATTCACCTGCCGCTGTGCGTCGCCGTAGAAATCTACAGCCCGCTGGTGGCGCTGGACATGCTGATGTACCGCTGGCCCGAGGAACACGGGCCGGAATATGAAGAGGCGCGCAGGAACTGCCTCGATGCCATCGCGGGCAGATGCGACATCGAGAAAGCACGGGAATCGTTTCTCGTCGCAAGCAGTCATGCTCATATCCTGAACGTCCACTAAAATTTATCGACTGTCATGACGATTGCGCCCTTCCATGCGGAGGGCTTTTCTTTTGCGCACGCCGCTTCTGCGGCGCCTTGATTGCACGGCGTTGCCTCCCCACAAGCCGACGATGACATGTAACTGTCACGCAAACGTTATAATCGGCAGAGACGAATTCCATGGAATCGATTGGCGCGCAGACCGCCGAAGCTTGGGAGTGGAACTGGCCAGCATGGAAACTGTCTTTGCCCTTTGCGCAATTCTGCTCCTCGGCTTCAATCTTCTCGGCATCGTTCTGGCCGGCTGGCGACTGACGAGACCCGACGCGAAAAACGATCTTGTCCGGCAAACACCGGCTGTCTCGCTTGTGGTGCCGCTGCGCGGTGTGGAAAACTTCACGTCCCTGACCCTGTCGCGCGCCTTCGAACTCAACTGGCCCCATTATGAGCTGCTGTTTTGCGTCGCCGATGAATTCGATCCCGTGATCGAGGAAGTTCGCACCGCGCAAGCCGCCTTTCCCTCGGTTTCCATGCAATTGCTCATTGGCGATGACCGTATCAGCGCCAATCCGAAACTGAACAATTGCGTCAAGGGCTGGCGCGCCGCCAAACATGAATGGGTGATTCTCGCCGATTCGAACGTGCTGATGCCAAAGTCCTATATAGCCACCATGATGTCGGCCTGGCGGCCGGACAGCGGGCTGGTCTGCTCGCCGCCGCTCGGCTCCCGTCCGGCCGGTTTCTGGGCCAATGTAGAATGCGCCTTCCTGAATGGCTCGCAGGGACGCTGGCAATATGCGGCGGAAGCGATCGGCATCGGTTTCGCGCAGGGCAAATCGATGTTGTGGAACAAGCCGTTTCTCGAAGACCACGGCGGCATTCGCGCCCTTGCCGCAGAAATCGCCGAGGACGCCGCCTCGACGAAACTGGTGCGAAACGCCGGCCGCAAGGTGCATCTGGTCTCTGCCCCGTTCGAGCAGCCGCTCGGCCAGCGCCATGCCGGCGAGATCTGGTCGCGCCAGACCCGCTGGGCGCGGTTGCGACGCGTGACCTTCCCGCAATATTTCGCGCCGGAAATCTTCACCGGGGCGCTTCCCCCGCTCCTCTTCGCGCTTGCCGCCGCTGCGATGATGGATCTAAACCTCGCCGCAACTGCCTTTGCCGTCCTCGCCCTCATGTACGTGCCGGAACTTGCGCTCGCGGCCCTAAACCGATGGCCGGTATCGCTCCACACACTGCCGGCGATGATCGCCCGCGACATGATCATGCCCATCGTCTGGGCGCGAAGCTGGATCGGCAGCGCGGTGGCATGGCGCGGCAATGTCATGACAATCGGCACGGCAGAAAGCACCCTGGCCGGTCCGTCAACGGAATAAATCACAGCTATTTGGAAGACGTTACGCCGGAAAGCTGATGTTTTGCTTTAAAATGGTCGGAGTGGAGAGATTCGAAATCACCATCTCTCCACTTTTTTGCGCTATAAGTATATGATTTTAAATAGAAAAATTAATATTAGTTACTTCTAATTTGTGACGTTGTGACGGCATGAAATTTGTGACTTTTCTGCTTTGGTCTAAGCGGCCAAACTTGCTGCATACGCTTCTGGCGCAAGAAGTCGAAATCCTCGCTCAAACGCATCCGCTTTTTCCGCAATGTCGCTCGCGAGGGCGTTAACTCTACCAACCATGAGAGAGGTCTCGCGGCTGTGCCAGTCGCTTTTGCGTTCCAAATCGGGAATGATTGACCACCATCCGTCGCGATCCAGTGGATACCCTCTGCAAGCGTCACAGTCGAAACGGTCTTATCTTTTCGGAAAGCCTCAAAATCATCTTTCGCGTTCCGATACTTTTCTAAGGTCGCTTCCGACTTCGGACGGCTGAGGCCGATGGACGCTAGTCGCTCCTGTTCCTTGATAACGTCTTCAAAGGTTATGCCTGCAAATGGCGAGGCTACAGGCTGGCTCTCCTCCTGTTTGACGGCTTCGACAAGCATGGGGTGAGAGGGTTCCCCGTTGAAATCCCCATCGTTGCGTTCGTAGCGCCGTGCAACGGCCTCGTATGACGCGATGCAAAGCGCCTGCGCCAAAGCGCGCCACTCCGGCGTTCCCTTCACCGCATCGGTGTTACCCGCGAGACGGGCGCGCTCGATGCGGGAACCGACGAGTTCTTCTAGTTCGTCGTCGGATAGTTTACCCGCAAAGCCGTCGCGGAACGGATGAGCATCATATGCCGGATCGGGGTCAATCTGAGCATAGCGTGGGTCATGCGCACGAATCTCGGAATCGAAGGTGATTTGGCTTTGGTAGTCGCGGAGAGCAATTTGTTGGGCCGTGAGTGGGTGGGCCACTGGTTTCGGCTGTTGGCCGGTCGCGGCTTCATACTTCAACCGGGCAATGCCGATCTGCCTTTGCATCGAAGCAACGGCGGCGGCGTGCTTGCGAAGCGCTTCGCGCCGGTCGCCACCAAGCTGAATTTCGAGTTCTGCCCGATTATCAAGATATGGCCGGAGCGATGAAGGTATGACGATCCTAGCGGAATACCGCCCGTTTCGTTCTTTCCAATGTTGAGGTTTGCCCGCCATTCGGACCCCATTTTGTGACGTGATTTGTGACGTCAATATGGGGGAAAAGCCTTGCTATGCAAGGGGTTCTAATCATTTCAAATAGATGAAATGGTCGGAGTGGAGAGATTCGAACTCCCGACCCTCTGGTCCCAAACCAGATGCGCTACCAGACTGCGCTACACTCCGCCGAGGCGATGGCTGGGGAATACACGGTTCACCCAGACTGCGCAACAGGGAAATTCATCTTTGTTCACTCTCGGCTTTGGCGAGCAAAACGTAACATCGAAACGACAGAGTGCGATCTGACTGCTGGGGGATAATCGTCTTGACTCTCACCTGAAGTCAGTCCATTTCAAATTCAACGTTCCTGACACGATTTGGTTATTCTATTCAGGTACGTGATGAACAATTCGGGGTGTTGCGCCCCACTGTCCAACCGGAGCAGTTTCGACATGTCTGCGAAGATTTACCGCCCTGCAAAAACCGCCATGCAATCCGGCAAGGCGAAGACCAATGTCTGGGTTCTGGAATTCGACGCCGAGGTTCCGCGCAAGATCGATCCGATCATGGGTTATACCTCCAGTTCCGACATGAAGCAGCAGGTGAAGCTGAATTTCGAGACGCAGGAACAGGCCGAAGCCTATGCACAGCGCAAGGGCATCGAATACCGCGTCATCCAGCCGAAGGAAGCGACCCGCAAGGTGGTTTCCTACACCGACAATTTTCGTTTCAACCGCACCCAGCCCTGGACGCACTGAAACACGACGATAACCGTTTTTTTGCCGGAGTATCGATTGCCCGGCATAACGGCCCCTTAGCTCAACTGGATAGAGCAACTGCCTTCTAAGCAGTAGGTCGCAGGTTCGAGTCCTGCAGGGGTCGCCATTATTTTCAAGCGCTTAGCGGCATTTCCTGAATCACCAGTTTGCAGTTTTCTGGCGCAGTTTGCAGAAGTCGTTCTGCGGGCGTTCTGGTGGTGCAACCTATGCGACGCAAAGAACCCGGCCGAAATTCATGCGGGGACTAGCAAACGCGCAGCCGAACTGTTAGATTCACATCAACACGGAAAGAGCCGCGTGCCCGAGGGGGAGCCCAAGGCTAAAATGAAATCCCCCCAAGCATGGCTGGAATGGGTTCGGATAGCGGTTAATTTGCAGTCTGCCGATCCCCGAGATGGAGACCCCGATGCGGGCTAAACTCTTACTCGAAGCCAGCAAGTCTACCGGAGACATCCGGGTAGCAGTTGACCTAAGTGTCAACCTGGCTGCTATCCTGACGATCTTCGGCAGGCTCCTCTAAGAAGAAGGCCCAGCACTAAGCTGGGCCTTTTTTCTTTAAGCCGCGTCCTCCAATTGCCAGCGCAGAAACGTATCCAACACATAGTGCAGATCGTCGATGCCATGCGTGTTGCGGATTTCGACATCCGGCTCCCCACACCCCGCCTCGCTCTCATGCGATCCGGCAATCCCGCCACGCCCGACAAGGTGCCACACCACACCGCCGAGCTTGCGAACTTCATCGGCCTCATTGGGGAATCGGCAGTCGTCGACAACCACCCGGCCGCCTTCTGCGATGATGAGATTGGCGCGGCGCACCCACAGCTCAATCCAGAATGAAGGACCGATACAAGCGCGTCCCCACTGCGTGCCGAGCGTCTGCATAGCGTGACGCGGGGTAGCGCCCTGAAGCCACTCGCACGGCTCCTCCTTTAGCTCTCCTTCAATCTGCGCTTCGCTCAGACCAATCGCTCGCAGCATGTCTTTCAACGGCCCTGCAAATTTGACCAGCTGATAGCCGTGCTTTTCGACCAGGTACTTGCCAGCCGTGCTCTTGCCGCTGCCAGCAAGGCCGGTGAGCGCGATGACCCGTGGGAGGATGGCTGTGCTGGCCTTCCCGATCGCCGCGCCGAGTGCGCGCAGTTCGAAAGGCACGTTATCATTTGCCGGTACGGCTGCGAGGCAGCCGGTGTCTTTGGATGTGATGGTCATGCCTTCTCCTTGATTTTCCTGCCGATAAGGCCTTTCCTCGTAAGGGACGCCTTGATCTCTTCGTATCGCTTCGGCTTCACGACCGGCCTGAACCGGCGCAGCGCAAACGGTGGATCCTCTTCACCGAACTGCGGGCAAACGCCGCGGTTCACGCCCGCGAGGCGAATGCCAGCGTAGTCGCCTCCGAGATACGTGCGGCACATGCCCACCCACGTCGCTGTATAGGTCTCCCCGGCACGAATGCCGAGGTATTGCTCTGGAAGGGTGGCGTCGTCTATGCAGAGGACTTCGTCGCCGGGTTTGATCGCATTCAAGAGATGGCCTCCTCGCGAGTCATCTCACCAAGGTAGCTGACCGCTATGGGGCAAGCGTCGGCGTCTCCCACAGCAGCTTGCCTCGCTTCTCGAATCCGACCCTCGTTCACAAATTTGTTGGGCCAGCCCATAGTGACGCGTGCAAACGTTCCATTCGCTGCCGCGTAGCTGAACAAGAAATAGTGTAGCTTCATCAAGCCGCCCTCTCCGCCATCAACGCATCAAACGTCGTCAGGAACTCTAGCTCCGCCTCCTCTGGCGACCAGTACCGCAGCTTCACGCCAAGCGGTTTATCGTGGCGGGCGTGCCACGGCATATGACGCAGGTTAACCAGCTCGTCTGCGATGATGCGGTTGTCTGCGTCATGCACCTCGCGCGGCAACTCCTTCGGCAAACCGAACCGCGCCGCGATAGCCAGCCAGTTGTCCTGCTCAATCGCTCGGTAGTTTGTCAGGTAAGGCTTGAGCGGGCGCGGTATGTCCACGCAGTATGCCTCAGGCGCGTCGTGCAGAAGGCCTGCCAAAGCAACCTCTGGCGCGTGCGTCGCCGCAACGTGACGTGCGATGAGGACGGAGTGTTCTGCGACGCTGTAGAACTTGATGCAGTGGCCTGCGTAGCGCGCCTGCATGGCGAGGGAGGCCAAGGGCAAGGCCGTCGATATGGATGAACTCATCCGCATGGAGCCAGACCGCGGAGTGACAAATGTCCGCAAGCTAAACCTGCCTCACTGGACGCGATGGTTCGGTGTCGAGCACAGGTGCCTCGTTCCTGTCACCAGCTTTGCCGAACCGGA
Organism: Agrobacterium sp. ST15.16.055; assembly: GCF_027956555.1. Lineage (NCBI taxonomy): Bacteria > Pseudomonadati > Pseudomonadota > Alphaproteobacteria > Hyphomicrobiales > Rhizobiaceae > Agrobacterium > Agrobacterium sp. ST15.16.055. Next base: position 3,817 of record NZ_JAQKGN010000006.1, on the reverse strand, counting down.
TCCGATGAGCAAACAGGAAGGTGGGAATGTGCCCAATGCCTGGTTTGCGCGTGATGAGGCAAAGTCCCTGATGTTCTTCGCCGGCATTCACGTGCCGCAGTGGAAAAGCGTCCGGAAGGTGAAGGATGGAATGACCACGGACGATCTCTATGCCTTCTTGACCACCGATCCCAATGATCTCGTAAAGCCGATCCACGAAAAGGCCATGCCTGTTCTGCTGCTGACGAAGGAGGAGACCGACGTCTGGATGCGGGCACCATGGGACGAGGCGATGCGTCTGCGGCTGCGTCAGCTGCGTCGGCGATGGCATCGCTGGCAAGGGAAGAGCTCGCGGCTCACCGCCTCCATGTGGCCGAAACCTATGTTTCAAAGTCCGGCCTGCGAGAGCAAACAGAGCAGATCATGGGCGCTATCGGCGCAGTGAAGGATGCTGTCGACAAGATGACGTTGCGCGTCGATCGGATTGTTGAAAATCAGTCGAAGCCGCGGACGACGCGGGCTTCTTGATTCAATTCGCTTGCCGAGAGGTGGGCGGGTTTTTTGTTATTCCACCACCTTCAAATCCGGCGGCGCACCTTCGGCACGAAATGTCCGAATATCGAACTGCTTCATATCCCCGCGTGAAGTCAGCATCGTCAGCTCCATGATTTCCACATCGAGGCCAGTCTTGTGAAGATCCCTCACGGCGTCGTTCAACTGGCGTAGGGCCATGGACATACTCGGCGGCAAGCACTGCATCGAGGATGGCGTCGCTCTGGGCGGCCGTAATTTTTGTCTTGCCTGGCACAAGTTTGGTGATGCCGATTTTGGCGAGCTCGCGGCGCACGGAATCGCTGCGCATAGTGAAGCCCGTACCGATCGTCGGCACGCCGACAGGATCGAGATAGGCGGTGAGCGGATTACCCTCATGCAGGCGCACGAAAGCCCTCCCCTGTGTGGAGATTTTGGTGATTGGCATTTTGGTGTCCTAGTTGGAAAGCGTTGGGAACTTTTAGGCCGCCGGCGCATTAATGCCGCGCCATGTCCCCCAATTCATGGTTTAAAGACCCGCGCACAACCGCCCCCTGTTGCGCGGGTCTTTTGATTTCAGTTCCCTGCCTATATGAGGGTGCCACCGCACGTCCCCTGAAACAGGCTGCGGTATTGAGGCCCAGGCGCTTGTGAGGAGCGACGGGCCTCTTTTGTTTTGTGGGTGCCGGGTTACGCTACCGGCCAAGCGATGGGAGCGATCTCGGCAAGGAAGACAAGGCGTGAAAGATTCACCCCCGGCAGGTTGTTTGATTTTTTGCGCGCATGTATGACTGCTCGTCCATCGAAGAGGGTACGATATGGCAGTTTTGGTTTTGGGTCCGTCTAATGCGGGCAAGTCTACATTCATTTCCTCGCAAGCAGACGGCGAGAAGGCGATTTTTGGATCGCAGATTTCGAGTAAACGCGATGTCCCGGCGAACGGCTTCATCCATTACAATCTGCTGCATCATCGCCTGGTTACCGACGCTGCAAACGATGAGATGAGAGAATGGGATTTACTCAGTGAGCGGATCCTCAAAGATATCATCGCCTCTGAACGCATTACAAAGGCGGTTGTCATTGTAGCGCCAACCAAGGAACTGCTTAACCGGGCCAATCAACGTGAGCACATCGAGATATCCGCCGGGCAAAAGAACGGCTACGATCAGGTAATCTGGTCGAAAATTATCTCTTCAGTAGACTTCTTCGCTCTCTATGAGCGAACCTTTGATATGCTCGAGCAGCGCGGCATCCCATACGAGGTTCTATACTCGTCAAAAGAACTTGGCAGCGATGCAAGGACGTTCCTTGCAAGCGATAGGACGATGGTTCACCACAACCTTCGTGGGTCGTTTATCTCCACACCGCACAAAGACGACGTAGAGCAAGTCAACGAGATGCCTGGCATCGACTATCAGAAGCTCGTTATGCCGCGAGGCGTTACGTCCACAAACCGAAACTACGGGCACGTATCCGATGGGCGCGTTAAGACGTTCAACCTCCTTCGTGACCGCTCATTTGTCGATAGAAGCGTCTTGGACATCGGTTGCGCGACGGGTGACTTTCTTTTCCGCTACGAACGGTATGGGGCCAACACCCTTATGGGCGTTGAACTAAACCACACCCGATGGAGCGCTGGGGTTGCGGTAGCAAGACTACTGCACAGTCGTGCGGAAATCCGGATGGAAAACTTCCTCAGCGCGCCCATTACGCAAAAATATGACGATGTGCTGGTTTTGAACGTGCTGCACCACGTCGCTGACTATAAGTCTTTCCTTGCGAAAGCGGTTGAAGCTACCGGTGATCGACTGATTATTGAGTATCCGACTCTGGCCGACAACCTCTTTCAGAGCCTTCAGCCATTCAAAGGTGAGTTTGACCATTTGCCGATCATCGGCGTCAGCTCGCATCGAGTAGATCAGACGTTTGTCTTTACCGAAGCTGCACTGAGCCGACTTGTTGGCGATCTGGGGGAGTTCACGCACACCGCTCATGCATCGCCAATTGCGGGACGTAAACTGCTGATCTTCAGCAGGGTTCACAACGAACAATCTTGAGGACGTTCTGGCGGACACAAAGAGACTAGGGCGAGTGATTATCTCGCCCTAGTCGAAAATCTATGCCAAGTGGCCATCTATAACAAGCGCGGCAGTAGCAGTTTGAAGGCGAAGATTATACATCGCGCCAGCGGAAAAAGAGCCATCAAGGGAGAACTTCGCGATCTGCTTGCTCCTTTGATAAGATTGCAAATTACTCACCGACACATTCGCCCCTCCGTTGGTTGATTGAACGAACACGTCACTGTTTAGCGATCCTACGAAGCTGATGAGCGGAGGGTTGTACATCTGCCTTTGAAGGAGAATGTCGAAGTTAACCGACGTTGTCCCTGGCGAAGATCCAAACGCAACGTTTACGCCTCCGCTTTCTTGCTTAATGACAATGTATTCTCGGTCACACTCACTCATGACCGTCTCGATGTCTGGGAGTACGAATTGCCCAGTAACCTCTGGCGAGATTTGCAGCTTTGTCAAAAAGAATGTGTTACCGACCGTGGCAACCCAGTTCACTTGGGATGATGTCCCGGATTTGTTGCCAGCGTTCCATGCGTCCTTTGTCGATTGCATCCCAGATGCGGAAACGAGACAGAATCTGAAGCCTACACCGTAGCCATCGTCAAGGTTCCATGTGCCGGATTTTGAGCCGAGAGGAAATGTTAGTTCCTTCTCCTCCCATGTGTTCGCGGCGTTTATCGTATACCTCCGCCAGAGAACCCTCCGTCGTGAAACAGGGAGGGCGGTGAAGTTTATTGAGCGCCAGTCCCTTGCAGAGTTTCAGGCAGCCTATGCGTCCCTGACGGAGATCGCGAAGTCTCGCCGAGGATACAGAGCCGTGATCAAGGTTGAATTGGAAACCGCCGGCCTCGCCCCGATCTTCGAACCCGAGGGATTCATCGCCCGTTTCTACAGAAGGTCGGACCTGATCCGAGCTGGTATTCGGCTCTAGCGAACCTCCGAAAAGTTGGTTTTTGAAGCCCGCATCTGCGGGCTTTTTTGCGCCTCATCCGGGAAGGTGCCCAAAACAAACGCCGCGTGATGCCCGCGACCATTTAAATAGCCTGAAAATTTCGCAATGATTTCAATGCCGGATTCCACAAGATGGACAAACCAAGACCGCGTAATCACAGTTTGTACCTAAGACATAGGTGACAATCTCGTGCCGAACGGATTGTCGATTGTTTGCAGCGTTCTCTGTTCCAGGTCGATATATCCTAGATCGTAATGCATGAAGCTGACGAGCCAAATGCCGT